>NZ_JBQRUW010000001.1:0-120184 GCF_052663305.1 Streptomyces cyslabdanicus | reverse complement strand
TAGCACGGTTGGGGGGGGAGGGGTTGGGGGTGGGGGTGGGCGGCGCCGGCCTGACGCCGCCCGCCACGACGTTCGCCGCCTCCGGCCCGTCCAGCAGGCCCGAAGGGCTGGGAGTGCCCGAACTCGTCGCGGAGGCCGCTCTGTTGCAGGCGCGCCTGGACTGGTTGCAGACCCAGTTGGCCCGGCTCGGCGAGCGCGGGTCCGGCGGCCCTGGCCAGGGATAGGCGCAGGTGTCCCTGGGTACCCGGGTGGTCCGGACCGAGAGGAGGCGGACACCGTGACCGGGACGATCGATGTGAGGCCTACGCGCGACAAGCGCCGCCCAGCGCGAGACCGCTCGGCGGGCGACCGCATGGTGGATGAACGTTCACCTGTCGAACCTTCGGTGGCTGAGCGGTTCCCCGCCGAACCTTCTGTGGAGGAACGTCCGCAGGTCGAACCTTCGGTGGGTGAGCATTCGGTGGGCGAACTCGTCCATCGGGCCACCGAACAGCTTTCTCAGCTCGTACGGCAGGAACTGACCCTGGCCAAAATGGAGCTGACCGAGAAGGGGCGCCGCATGGGGCGCGGCGGCGAAATGCTCGGCGCGGCGGGAGCCCTCGGCTACGTCGGACTGATCGTGCTCGCCGGCGCGGCCGCCGCCGCCCTCGCGCTGGTGCTGCCCGTGTGGGCCTCGGCGCTCATTATTGCGGGCTTGCTGTTCGTGATCGCGGGCGTGCTGGCCCTGGTCGGCCGCGCCCAGCTGCGCCGCGGGGCACATCCCATGCCGGAGGAGATGCTCGGCAGCGTCAGGGCCGACGTCGAGGCGATCAAGGAAAGGGCGCACCACCGATGACGGACAGGACACAGGGTGGCGGCGGCTTCACCCCGCCCGCCGGGGCGAAGGGCCCCGATGAGCTGAGGTATCAAATCGAACAGACCAGGAGTCAGCTGGGTGACACGGTCCAGGAACTGGCCGCCAAGGCGGATGTCAAGGGCCGTGCGAAGGCCCGCGCGGCCGACCTGAAGGACAAGGCCGGCGCCATGACGGTCCAGCTGCGCAGCTCCGCTACGCAGGCCGGGCACGCCGTCCAGGAGAGGGCCACTCGAACCGGCCACCAGGCCCAGGAGAGGGCGAGCCGGGCCGGGCAGACGCTCCAGGAGCGGGCCCCGGTGAGCAACGCGGTCCAGGTGTACCGCCGCAATCCGCGCCCGTTGGTGCTCTCGCTCGCGGCAGGGTCGGCGCTGGTGGCGGCCGGGCTGCTGATCCGGCGCGGCCGGCAGGCGCGGCAGGCGAGGCAGGCGCGGCGCTGGTGGCAGTCGGAGTGCTGACCCGGAGCGGCCGCCACCGCTGAGGTCGTCCGCTCCGGGAGTCGAGCATCGGGGCCACCGGGACCACCGGGACCACCGGCTCACCTGAGGCCGCCCACACCCGAGAGGTGGGGGCGGCCTCTGTCTGTGCCGGTCCCTGTGCCGACTACGTCGGGATGTCCGACCCACCGAAAAGTCGCCTCGTCTGGACAAAAAAAGTTTTCGGTGGGAGGGTGGGGCCCATGCTGGACGTCACCGTGATCGAGGACCCCGAGGCCGCAGCCGTCTCCCTGGACCCCACAAGGGCCAGGCTGCTCGCCGAACTGGCGGCCGGCCCGGCCTCCGCCGCCATGCTGGCCGGCACGGTCGGCCTGCCCCGGCAGAAGGTGAACTACCACCTCAAGACGCTGGAGCGGCACGGACTGGTCGAGCTGGCCGGTGAGCGCCGCAAGGGCAACGTCACCGAGCGGCTGATGCGCGCGACCGCCGCGTCGTACGTCATCTCCCCGCTGGCCCTGGCCTCCGTGCAGCCCGACCCGGACCGCTTCCGCGACCAGTTCTCCGCGCGCTGGCTGCTCGCCCTCGGCGCCCGGCTGGTGCGCGACGTCGGCTCGCTGATCACCGGCGCGGCCAGGGCCCGCAAGCGGCTGGCGACCTACGCGCTGGACGGCGAGGTCCGCTTCGCCTCGGCCGCCGACCGGGCCGCGTTCGTCGAGGAGCTGACGGCCGGCGTCACCGCTCTGGTCCGCAAGTACGACGCCCCGGACGCCGAGGGCGGACGCGACCACCGGATCGTCGTCGCCCTCCATCCCACGCTCAAGGAGCAGGCCGCGCCCGCGGTGGAACCGCCCGCCGCGGAAGCGCCCGCCGTGGAGCCTGGCGCCCGCTAACCCCCCGACCGTCACCGAGCCCGACCGTCACTGAGTCCGACCGTCACCGAGCAGGAGCCCGTCATGTCCAAGGAATTCGAGATCGTCCGTGAGTTTGAGGTCGACGCCACCCCGCAGGAGGTGTGGGAGGCGATCACGACCGGTACAGGTGGATACCTGTGGCCGATGGAGCCGCCGGAGCCCCGGGTGGGCGGCGCCGGACCCTTCGGGTCCACGGTCACCGCCTGGGACCCGCCGCACCGCTACACCAACCGCAGCGAGAACACGGGCATGCCGACCCAGTCGCTCAACCAGCTCGACCACACCCTCGAACCGCGCGACGGCGGCCGTCGCGCCTGGGTGCGATACGTGCACAGCGGCATCTTCACCGACGACTGGGACAACCAGTACGACGGCGCGAACCGGCACACCGACTTCTATCTGCACACCCTGCGCGAGTACCTGACGCACTTCGCGCCGCGCCCGGTGGCCTTCGCGACCCTGAACGGTCCTGAGGCGTCCACCGCCCCCGACGCCTTCACGGCCGTGGGCCGGGCCCTCGGGCTCACCGACGACACGGCCGCGGGTGCGCGGGTGTCCGTCCGCGGGCCGCGGACGTTCGAGGCGGTGCTCGACTACCGCGACCCGTACTTCATCGGGCTGCGCACCGACGACGCCCTCGTCCGCCTCTTCGGCCGCAACCACTGGGGCGCCCCGGTCGGTGTCAGCGTCCACGACTTCGCGCCGGACGCCGACGCCAAGGCGACCGAAGCCGCCTGGCAGGGCTGGCTGAACGGGGTGTTCAGCCAGCCCTGAGCCCCTACCCGGTTACGGGTGCAGACGGATCAGCTGCGGGTCGTGGTCGCTGATCTGGTCGTGGAACTCCGAGTTGATGTGCACGCTCTCGTACTCGAAGTTGCCGCCGCGCTTGAGCGCCGGGCTGATCAGGATCTGGTCCAGAACCTGCTCGTTGCCGTTGTAGTTGTAGGTGTAACGCTCGTTCTTGGGCAGCGACTTGATCGCCGACCACAGCTCGCCGTCGCCCTCGAGGATCTTCGCGGTGTCGGAGAACTCGAAGTCGTTCATGTCGCCGAGCGTGACGACGTCCGCGTTCTTGTCGATCTTCAGGATGTCCTTGACGAAGGTGTTCACCTCGGCCGCCTGAAGGTGGCGCTGGACCTCGGAGCTGCGCGGCGCGGGCTGGTACTGCGAGGTCAGGTCGAAGTCGCCGCCCTTGGAGGCGAAGTGGTTGGCGATCACGAAGACCGTCCGGCCACGGAAGGTGAACTCGCCGGCCAGCGGCTTGCGGCTGGTCTTCCACGCGTCGCTGGTCGGGTTGATCCGGCCCGGGGAGACCGTCAGGGCCGGCTT
The DNA here is from genome assembly GCF_052663305.1 of Streptomyces cyslabdanicus. NCBI lineage: Bacteria > Bacillati > Actinomycetota > Actinomycetes > Kitasatosporales > Streptomycetaceae > Streptomyces > Streptomyces cyslabdanicus. The sequence continues at coordinate 116,654 of NZ_JBQRUW010000001.1, read as the reverse complement.
GTTGCCGTTCACCTTGGTGACACCGACGGCGGTGGTGGAGTCGCCGCCCGCGCGGTCGGTGAAGGAGACCCGCTCGGGGTTGAACAGGAACACCTGGCGGATGTTGCCGCCGGGCTCGCCGCCGTCCTGGTTGTTGACCGGGTTGATCGAGCGCCAGTCGTACTTCGGGCCGCCGGCCGCGACGATCGCGTCGGTCAGCTTCTTCATCGTCACGGACGCGTCGACCGTGCCGTCGTCGACGGCACCGTTGTTGTCCTGGATCTCCTCCAGGGACACGATGTCGGGCGACTGGAGGTTGTGCACGATCGCGGCGGCGTGCTCGTCGAAGGTGTTGTCGGACGGGTCGAGGTTCTCGACGTTGTAGGTGGCCACCGAGAGCTCGCCGGGCGTCTGCTTCTTGGCCGTCGCGCGCTGCAGGCCACCGCTCTTGAGCGTGCCGAGCTCGTCGGCGACGATCGTGTAACCGCCGAACTGGTTGTAGTCCAGCGGGCCGGTGGTGGTGCCGGCGAGGCTGTCACCGACGTTCGCCTGGGGGAAGTCGGCGGCGTCGCCCAGCGTCTGGATCTGCACGCGGCCGGTGTTCGGGGTGTCGTAGGAGCCGTAGACCGTGCCGCCGTGGGGGCTGGGGTTCTCGCCCGGCTTCACCGTGACCCACATCTCGGCGTAGGCGTTGGAGGGGCCGACCACACGGACGTCGGAGACCTGGACCCGCATGCCCTCCAGGGACTTGTAGTAGTCCAGGGCGTACTTCGACGGCTGCAGGGGCAGAGCGTTGATCGAGTTCTTCGCGGCGGGGTCGCCGGCCGGGGCGTACGCGGCCGGCACCGACTTCGCGTCGATCACGACCGGCGCCGGGAGCTTGTTGCCGCTGGACACGACCGTGACCTTCGGCTTGGTGATCTCGGTCACCGTCTGGTAGCTGGCGCCACCCGGGGCGTACTGGGAGACCGTGCCGGTGACGGTGACGGAGTCGCCGACGGCGACCGTCGGGGTGGAGCTGGTGAAGACGAAGAGGCCCTCACTGGTGGCCGGGTTGTTGTCCGGGTTCGGGTCCTGCAGCCAGAAGCCCTTGGAGGAACCGTAGGCGCGCACGCCGGTGACGATTCCGGGCACGTCCGTGACCTGCTGGTTGGCGTACTGGGATATCCGGGTCGTGCCCTGGATGTCGTGAATGTGCACGGTGTCGGCGTGCGCGGGGGAGGTGAGGACGATCGCGGAGGTCGCGGAGGCGGCGACGGCGACGGACAGCGCGACGAGGCGCGTGCGGGACTTGCTGGGCAAGGGGGGATCCCTCCGGGGGTGTTGCGGATCGCCGGGACGAACGCCAGGCGTGGGGCGCGGGTCGCGCGTGTGGACAGCGGCCGACGGGCAGCGGTGTCGGCTGCCCGTCGCTTGTCTACGCGCGTAAAATCTGCTGTGGGATCACATCCGATGTCAAGGTCTCTGTCGTGTACGTCGGCTGACGGGAAAATGAACAGCACGGCATCGGTGGAAATCCGTCTAGGCTGGGCGGCAAGTCGTCAGGCTTCATGCCATGCGGGTGTCCGACCCACTGGGCAGCCAGGTGCGCTAGGAGAAACCAGCCGATGTCAGACAGGTCCTCGTTCCCGCCGGTGCGGCTCGCCTCCGAACCGGAGTTGGCCCGGGACGCGCTCGCCACACCCCTGCTGTCCCGCGCCGCGCGGCTCGCGCGCCGGGCCGGAGCCGGGACGCGGGTCGACGCCGACGGCGGGCTGGCTCAGGAGCAACTGCCTACCGCGGCCGAGGTGCTCGGCCTGAGCGGAGACGACGCGGCGGCCGGGGTGAGCGAGGCCTGGCGGGTCGCCCTGGACACCGGGCTCGTCCGGATCGTCGACGAGGACGAGGGCGCCGTCGCGCCCGGCCCCGACCTGGATCTGCTGACCGGCGGCTCGCCGCGCGACGTGCTCACGGTGTGGTCGAACGCCCTCGAGACCGTGCTGGCCGACGCGAGCGTGCCCGATCTGGACGCGCTGGTCGAAGCGGTGGGCCGGGGCGGCGCGGTCGACCTCTCCGGACTGGACTGGGATCCCGAGGCGGAGGCGGAGTTCCTCGACGGGGTGCTCGCCAACCTCTACCGGCTGACGGCCGGCGCGGACGGGGCCGGCGGCGGTCCGGTGCCGCTCCCCGTGCTCGCCGCCTCCATGATCGTGCCCAGCGACATGGGGGAGCCCACCAACGACATACTGGAGCAGGTCTCCGAGGCGATGATGCGGCTGGACGATCAGTTCCGGCTGCTGGAGCCGACGGGCCTGGTCGTGTACCGGCCGGTGGACGAGGAGTTGATGGCGGAGGCCGAGAGCGAGCCGTCTACGCCGGTCGAGGAGGTGGACGTCGCCCGCTACGGCATGGTGCGGCTGACCCCGCTCGGACTGCACGGGCTGCGGACCCGGCTGCTGGAGGCCGGCTGCCGGGCGCCGGTGATCGGCGAGTTCGCGGACAAGGGTGCCGACGTGCTGCTCGACGGCACCGCCGGGTTTCCCCCTGCGGCCACGCACGCGGAAACCGAGCAGTGGCTGGCGAGCCGCGAACCGCTGTCCGCCGCCCGGGAACTGCTCGCCGCGGCGCGCGGCGCGGACGCGGGCGCGCCGCTGCGGCGGCTGCGCTGCCAGCAGGCCCTGTCCCTGGTCGGTCCCGAGGCCGAACCGGCGCTGCGGGAGGTGCTCGACGACGCCGAACTGGGCGGTCTCGCCCGGGTCTGGCTGACCGAGCGCGGCCTGGCCGACGTGCCGGCGCCGTCCCAGGAGCTGATCTTCTGGCTGACCATCGACACGGTGGCCGCGCAACTGGCGGCCGAGGGTGACTCCGAGGAACTGCATGCCCTGGTCGAGGGGCTCGCCGAGCAGCACAGCGGCTTCTTCGCGGCGGCCTGGCGGGTGGACCATCCGCAGACGGCGGACGTCCTGGAGGCGATGGGCCGGCTGCATCCGGACAAGAAGACCGCCAAGGAAGCCCGCAAGGCGGCGTTCAAGGCCCGCTCCGCGCACGGCGGTTGAGACGCGGATTCGCGTACGGGCCGCGTTCGGCGGCGCCGGAGGTGGGCGAACGCGGCGCGCGCCCGGCGGCGCTCCGCGGGGCGGAGCGCGCGGCCGCGGGGCCGACGAGCCCCGGTCAACACAGGGCCGATTGCAGCCTGGGGCCACTGGTCATGGATCGGCCGTGATCCGTGACCGCTGGTCTTGGGCCGACCGTGACCTGCGACCTCCGGTCATGGAGCGGCCGCGGCCGTGATGACCGGTCTTGGGCCGGTTGTGGCTTGCGACCTCCGGTCGTGGAGCGGCCGTGGCTTGCGCCGACCGGTCGTGGAACGGCCGTGGCCTGTGACGACCGGTCGTGGAGCGGTCGTGGTCCGTGACGGTCGGTCATGGGGCGGTCGTCCGAGGGCCGCGGCGCCGTGCGGGCCGCGGCCGTTCGGGAAGGTGCCGTGTCTCGTCATTTACTGACGGCGAAGCGCATCAGGGCATGCTCGTCGCCCTGCTTGATCTTCCCCGTCTCGTTGATCACCTCGAGCTTCCAGGAGCCGCCGACCCGCATGGCCTTGGCCAGGGCGCAGCCGTTGTCCTGGGTGAGCAGGCTCGGCCAGATGTCGGCGACCTGCTGCGAGGTGCCCCCGGTCGCGTCGTAGACCTTGAAGCTGATGTTGCGCGCCTTCTGGAAGGAGCTTCCCTTCTTGAACGCCGCGGCGATGAACACGATCGAGGTGATGTTCTGCGGTATCCGGGCGAACTCGACCGTCACCGTCTCGTCGTCGCCGTCGCCCCGGCCGGTCTGGTTGTCACCGCTGTGCAGCAGCGAGCCGTTGCCCATGGGGTCCAGCGAGTCCAGACCCGCCAGACGTACCGGGTCGGCGCCCTGCATGGCGATGGCGATCAGGTCGAGGTCGGTGCCCATCTTGCGGCGGAGCATGCCCATCACCCCGCCGGAGGTGCCCCCGGTGGGGTCCCAGGACACACCGATGGACATGTGGGTCACACCGTCCAGGTCCGCCGGGCCGTCTTCTTTCGTCAGAGTGATCATGTGTGGTTCGTCCTCCGGTGAAATGACTTCGACAGGCGAATTCTGTCCTACAGCGCCTCGGCCGCGGGCTTCACCATGTTCCGTACGGTGCGGGCCTTGACGAAGTCGCCCAGGGCCGTCATCTCCCATTCGCCGGTGAACTGCCGGACGAGTTTGGCCATCATCACCCCGGTCTGCGGCTCGGCGTGGGTGAGGTCGAAGCGGACCAGCTCCTCCTCGGTGGTGGCGTCCACCAGACGGCAGTAGGCCTTGGCGACCTCGGTGAACTTCTGGCCCGAGAAGGAGTTCACGGTGAACACCAGGCCGGTCACCTCCTTGGGCAGACGCCCGAGGTCGACCACGATCACCTCGTCGTCGCCCGCGCCCTCGCCCGTGAGGTTGTCGCCGGAGTGCTTCACGGCGCCGTTCAGGATGGTGAGCTTGCCGAAGTAGCAGCTGTCGATGTGGTTGCGATGCGGGCCGTAGGCGATGACGGAGGCGTCCAGGTCGATGTCGGCGTCGCCGCCGTACGCCGGTTCCCAGCCGAGGCCCATCTTGACTCGGGCGAGCAGCGGGCGGCCGCCCTTGACCAGGGACACGGTCTGGTTCTTCTGGAGGCTGACCCGGCCCTTGTCCAGGTTGACCTTCCCGGTGCCGGGAGCGGGCACGGCGGCCGGTGGGACCGGGGGCGGCGGAGGAGCGGAGGTCGGGAACTGCGCGGCGGGCGGCGGGGGCGGCGGGGTGAGCGGCCGCGGCGGGACGACCGGCTGCGGCGGGGCTGCCGGGGCGGGGGCCGGTTCCTCCACCGTCACGCCGAAGTCGGTGGCGATGCCCGCGAGTCCGTCGGCGTATCCCTGGCCGACGGCCCGCGCCTTCCACTGGCCGCCGCGCAGATAGATCTCCACGACCACCAGCGCCGTCTCGGCGCCGAGCCGCGGCGGGGTGAACGTGGCCAGCACCGAGCCGTCGTCCGCGTCGCGGACGGTGGCCGTGGGCTCGATGCCCTGGAAGGTCTGCCCGGCGGCGTCCGGGCTGGCGGTGACCACGATCTTCTCGATGCCCGGCGGCACCGCGGCGGTGTCCACGGTGATCGCGTCGGGCGCGCTGCCGCCGCCCGAACGGTAGGTGACGCCCGGCCCGGACGGCTGGTTGTAGAAGATGAAGTCGTCGTCCGAGCGCACCTTGCCGTCGGCGGTGAGCAGCAGGCCCGATACGTCCAGCCGCACCGGAGCGGCGACGTCCACCGTCACACGCGCGGCGGCCAGAGGGATGTTCGAGCCGGGGGTCATAGCTGTCATGTGGGAGGTAACGACCGAGGGCGCTTTGCCGTTCCCTTACCCGGCGAACGGGGGAGCGCCCTCTGCGGCCCCGGGCCGGCCGGTCCTCGCTACGGCACGACCACGATCTTCCGACCGACCCCGGACGCGAACTGGTCCAGCGCTTGGGGGTACTCGTCGAGAGGCAGGCGGTCGCTGATGAAGACATCGGGGTCCAGCACCCCGTTGGCGAACAACTCGGCCGCCCGCTCGTAGCTGTGGAGTACGGCCATGGAACCGGTGATGGTCAGTTCCTGGTTGTAGATCCGGTACGGGTCGATCATCACCCGGGTCGCGTAGTCGGCCACCCCGAACTGGAGGAACGTGCCCGCCTTCGTCACCCGGTCCAGGCCGTCCTGGATCGCGGCCGCGTTGCCGGTCGCGTCGACCACCACGTCCCATCCCTGCGGCCGGTCCAGCTCGTCCGCGTTCGCCGCGGACGCCGACACGCCCAGCTGCCGGGCCGTCTCCAAGCGGGCCGGGTTCACGTCGACCACGTCCACGCTGGCCGCGCCTGTCCGCTTGGCCAGCTCCAGCATCATCAGTCCCATGGTCCCGGAGCCGTAGATCAGCACGTGCGCGCCCAGGCGGGAGCGCAGCACGTCGTAGCCGCGGACGGCGCACGACAGCGGCTCGATCAGGGCCGCGTCCTCGGTGCGGACGTGTTCGGGCAGTTTGACGCAGTTGGCGACCGGGGCCACGGCGTACTGGGCGGCGCCGCCTGCTGTGGTCACGCCGATCGCGGCCCACCGCTCGCACAGGTTGTTGTGCCCGTCGCGGCAGTAGCGGCACTCGTAGCAGTACAGCGACGGGTCGACCGCCACCCGGTCGCCGACCGACACCTCCGTGACCTGCGTGCCGACCGCGGCCACCTCGCCGGCGAACTCGTGCCCGGGCACGATCGGCAGCTTGGGCGCGAACTCGCCCTGGAGGATGTGCAGATCGGTGCCGCACAGCCCGCAGGCCGCCACCTCGACGACCACCTCGCGCGGTCCCGGCGTCGGGTCGGGGACCTCGGTGACGACGGCGCGGCCCACGGACTCGATGACGGCGGCCTTCATTTGACGGCTCCCAACGACAGGCCCTGGACCAGTTTGTCCTGGGCGGCGAACCCCGCGGCGAGTACCGGCAGGGAGATGACGAGCGACGCGGCGCACACCTTCGCCAGGAACAGGCCCTGGCTGGTGATGAAGGTGGTGAGGAAGACGGGCGCGGTCTCGGCGACCACACCCGTGAGGACCCGCGCGAACATCAGCTCGTTCCAGCTGAAGATGAAGCAGATCAGGGCGGTCGCCGCGATGCCGGGCAGGGCGATCGGGGCGACCACGCGGCCCAGCACGGTCGGCAGTCGGGCGCCGTCGATCTGGGCTGCCTCGATGATCGCGACCGGGACCTCGGACAGGAAGGACTGCATCATCCAGACCGCGATCGGCAGGTTCATGGCCGTGTAGAGGATGACCAGTGCCCAGATGTTGTCGAGCAGGCCGGTGTTCTTCGCGAACAGGTAGATCGGCAGCAGGCCGGCCACCAGGGGCAGCATCTTGGTGGACAGGAAGAAGAACAGGACGTCGGTCCACTTCTTCACCGGCCGGATGGACAGCGCGTACGCGGCGGGCAGCGCGAGGAGGAGGGTCAGCAGGGTGGAGACCAGCGAGGCGGTCATGGAGTTGATCAGCGCGGGCCAGGGACTGGCCCCGCCGGTCAGCCCGAAGAACTGCCGGTAGCCGTCCAGCGTCAGCGCGGCGGCCACCGACGGCGGGTTGGTCGCCGCGTCCGCCTCGGAGTGGAAGGACGTCAGGACCATCCAGAGCAGGGGCAGCACGAACACGAGTCCGGCCAGCCAGGCGACGACGCCCAGGGCCGCCCCCCGGAACCGGCCGCGCGGGTTGCCGTACCGCGGGGTGGTGGCGACGGTGGCCATCAGCGGGACACCTCCTCACGGAACAGCGACGACACCACGCGCAGCGCGAAGGTCGCCAGGATGATCGAGCCGATCACGACGACGACGCCGGCCGCGGAGGCGAGGCCGTTCTCGTGCGCCTGGTAGAAGGTCTGGTAGATCGTGTACGGCAGGTTCGCGGTGCCCAGGCCGCCGGAGGTGATGGTGAACACCGCGTCGAAGTTCTGCACGATGTAGATCGAGCCGAGCAGCACGCCGAGTTCGAGGTAGCGGCGCAGATGCGGCAGGGTGATGTGCACGAAGATCTGCCAGTTGCCGGCCCCGTCCATCCTGGCCGCCTCGAGCAGTTGTGAGTCGCGGCTCTGCAGTCCGGCCAGCAGGATCAGCATCATGAACGGGGTCCACTGCCAGATCAGCGCGGCCTCCACCGCCATCAGCGGCATGTCGGAGATCCAGTCCGGCTGGACCGCCCCGTCCCCGCCGACGGCGTGCAGGATGCCGTTGAACAGCCCGTACTCCGGGTTGAACAGCAGGTGCTTCCACATCAGCGCGGCGGCGATCGGCACCAGCAGGAACGGCGCGATGAGCATGGTGCGCACGGCGGCCCGGCCGCGGAAGCGGCGGTCCAGGAGCAGCGCGAGCAGCAGGCCGAGCAGCAGGCTGACCAGTACCACGGTGACGGTCAGCAGGATGGTCGTCCACACCGAACTGCGCAGCTCGGGATCGCTCAGCACCTTGCCGTAGTTGGCGAATCCGGCGAAGCGACGCCGGTCGGGGTAGAGCGCGTTCCAGTCGAGGAACGAGATCACCAGGGTGGCCACGAAGGGCAGCTGGGTGACGACGATCATGAAGACCAGCGCCGGCAGCAGGGGAGCCCGGGTGGCCCAGGCCCGCATGCGGTTCGGGCGCCGGGCCGCCGGCCGTCCGGGGACGGCGGCGGCGCGGGCCGGTGACGTCAAGGTCATGATCCCTCGTACTTCGCGGCGACTGCCTCGGCGAGCTTCTGGGACTTCGTCAGAGCGCTGTCCACCGACTGGCGTCCGGCGATGGCGGAGCTGATCTCCTGGGAGACCTTGGTGCCCAGGTCGGTGAACTCGGGGATGCCGACGAACTGGATGCCGGGCGCGGGCCGGGGCTGCACGCCCGGGTCCTCGGGCTTGGCGTTCGCGATGGCGTCCCGGGTGACGTCCGCGAAGGCGGCGGCCTCCTTGCGGTACTGCGGGATGTCGTAGGTCGAGGCGCGCTTGCCGGCCGGGACGTTGGACCAGCCGGCGTTCTCGCCGGCGAGCTTCTCGTAGTCCTTGCCGGAGGCCCAGGAGATGAACTTCCAGGCGTTCTCGGAGTTCTTGGACGCCTTCTGGATGCCCCACGCCCAGGTGTAGAGCCAGCCGGAGCCGTCGGTCTTCTCGACCGGGGCCGGGGCGTAGCCGATCTTGCCCTTGACCGGGGAGCCGTCGGCCTCCAGGGAGCCGGCTCCGGCGGTGGCGTCGTACCACATGGCCGTCTTGCCCTGGGTCATGTTGTTCAGGCACTCGGCGTAGCCGGACTGGGCGGCACCGGCCTCGCCGTGCTTGCGGACCAGGTCGACGTAGAACTGGGTGGCCTCCTTGAACTCCTTGGAGTTCAGGCGGGCCTTCCAGTCCTTGTCGAACCAGGTGCCGCCGTAGGTGTTGACCACCGTGGTCAGCGGCGCGATGACCTCGCCCCAGCCGGGCAGGCCGCGCAGGCAGATGCCCTTCATGCCGGGCGTCGAGCCGTCGATCTTGGCGGCCAGCTCGCCGACCTGCTTCCAGGTGGGCTTCTCCGGCATGGAGAGCCCCTCCTTCTCCAGGACGTCCTTGCGGTACATCAGGAAGGAGGACTCGCCGTAGAACGGCTCGCCGTACAGCTTGCCGTCGTCCGCGGTGAGCGCCTTGGTCATCGGCGGGAGGATGTCGCCCTGGTCGAAGGCGCTGTCCTTCTTGACGTGGTCGTCCAGGGGGTGCAGCCACCCGTTCTTGGCGTAGATCGGGATCTCGTAGTTGCTCAGGGTGGCGACGTCGTACTGCCCGGCCTGGTTGGCGAAGTCCTGACTGATCTTGTCGCGGACGTCGTTCTCCGGCAGGACGGTGAAGTTCACCTTGATGCCGGTGTCCTTGGTGAAGTGGGCGGCGGTCAGCTTCTGCAGCTCCACCATCTGCGGATTGTTCACCATCAGGACGTTGACGGAGCTGCCGCCGGCGGATCCGGATCCGCCGGCGCCCGAGCAGGCGGCGAGCGGAGCGATCAGCGTCCCTACCGCCGCCACGGCGAAGAGGGTCCGTGGCGAGCGTCGGCTCTGGGTTCGCATGGGTACTCCAGGAGATGTTGACACTGAGGGGGACTTGTGGGGGAACGAGGACGCCTCACGGGGCGGGTGGGGGGTGAGGTTGTGCGGGGTGCGGGGTGCGGGGTGCGGGGTGCGGGGTGGCTCGGCGGTCAGACCCGGATGACCTGCGGCCCGAGCAGGGAGTAGCGGTGTGCCTCGGTCGCCGGGAGCAGAGTGCTCGTCACGATCGCCTCCAGCGCGCCGACTTCGGCGAACCGGCAGAAGCTGACCGCCCCGAACTTGGTGTGGACGCCCGCGAACACCACCCGGCGCGCGGCCCTGACCGCCTGTGCCTTCACCTCGCTGACCGCCGGGTCGGGTGTGGTCAGACCGTGTTCGCGGGAGATGCCGTTGGCGCCGATGAACGCCAGGTCGATGACGAAACCGGACAGCATTCTCGTCGTCCAGTGGTCCACGGTGGCGAGGGTGCCGGAGCGGACCCGGCCGCCGAGCAGCAGCACGGAGATGGTGCCGGTCTCGGCGAGCGCGCCCGCGACCGGCAGGGAGGCGGTGACCACGGTCAGCGCGCGGTCCCGGGGCAGGGCCTCGGCGATGAGCTGCGGGGTGAAGCCCTCGTCGACGAAGACCGTTTCGGCGTCCCCGAGTAGTTCGGCGGCGGCGGTCGCCACCCGGCGCTTCTCGGGTACGTGGCTGGTGGCGCGGAAGGCCAGGGTGGTCTCGAAGCCGGCGCTCTCCACGGGGTAGGCGCCTCCGTGGGTACGGCGCACCAGACCGTGCTCCTCCAGGGACCGCAGGTCCCGCCGTACGGTCTCCTTGGCCACGCCCAGGTCGGTGGCGAGCGCGGTGACGTCGACCGATCCGGACGCACGCGCCAACCGCACGATCTCGCGCTGGCGCTCCTCGGCCGTCCCGTGGCTCATGGGTCGACCACCCGCTTCCTGGTTTCGATGCCCGTTCGGGCCCGGTGTGGCCCTTGCCGGATGTTCTACAGCGGGTGCGCGGTTCTGACCAGGCTTGTTTTGAGTTTGCTCCTGCCCGTTTGCGCCCGTTCGGCTCGGGTAGTGCCCGCCTCGGACCTGCACGGGGGCGTCCCGCGGCGTGGGAACGGGCAGCGCGGATGCCCGAAAATGAGGGCGGGCGGGCCCGTTCGGTGCCCGCCCGCCCTCGACTGCGTCGATTTCCCGCCGCGTCAGTAAGGCCAGATGGGCGGGTCCGTCACGAACGGGCCGCCGATGTAGACATGGGCCTTGTTGTCCGGGTCGGGCTCGCCCTGCTCGGCGATCAGCTTCTCGGCGTACCGCTCGGAGTTGTCCTGCGGCTCGTAGCCGAGCGCCCGCGCGCCGGACAGGTCCAGCCACAGGCGGGTGTTGGCGGAGACACCGTGGACGACGGTGTGGCCCACGTGCTCGGCGGTCAGGGCCGCGTGGAGGAGGCGGGCGCAGTCGGCGGGGCTCATCCAGAGGGAGAGCATCCGCACACTGGTCGGCTCGGGGAAGCAGGAGCCGATGCGCACCGAGACGGTCTCCAGGCCGTGCCTGTCCCAGTACAGCTGGGCGAGGTCCTCGCCAAAGGACTTGGACAGGCCGTAGAAGGTGTCCGGGCGGCGCGGGGTCTCGACCGGCAGGGGCGGTTGGCCGGGGCCGGGGTGCGGGGTGTGGCCCACCACGTGGTTGGAGGAGGCGAAGACGATCCGCCGCACGCCCTCCTCACGGGCCGCCTCGTACAGGTGGTAGGTCCCCTCGATGTTGGCCTTGAGGATCTTCTCGAAGGGGGCTTCCAGGGAGATGCCCGCGAGGTGGATGATCGCGTCGACGCCCCGGACGGCCTCGCGCAGGGCGTCCCGGTCGGAGAGGTCCGCGACGATCGCGTCCGGCTCGCCCTCGACGGGCCGCATGTCCAGCAGGCGCAGCGCGTAGCCGTGGTCGGGCAGCAGGCCCCGCATCAGGGTGCCGAGCCCGCCGGCGGCGCCGGTGAGCAGAACGGTGCGGGGAGCGGGCATCCTCGGACTCCTTGAGGGTCGTTCCTGTGTATGGACACGATTCACATGGATGGACACGCTATGAACAGGCGCCGTACCCCGTCAAGTGTGTCGCGCACACGCGAAATCCGCCCCTGTGTTGCCGGTTTGCGCGCTTGACCTGCCCGAATGGGGGCTCCTAACGTGATCGCGTTCATGAGCATGGACATGGCTCAGAAGCGTGCACTCGCCCGGCTGATCGAGCGTGGCCGCGCGCTGCTCGACGAGGAGGAAGCGTGAAGACCTCGGCCTTCGTCTACCCCTGGGACGTCAACGGCGACCCCGAGGCGCCCGGCCGTCTCGCCGCCCTCGGAGTGGAGCAGGTGACGCTCGCCGCCGCCTACCACTCCACGCGCGCACTGACGCCCCGCCACCCGCGCCACCGGGTGGTCACCGCCGAGCACGCCGCGGTGCTGTATCCGGTGGACGACCGCTGGGAGGGCCGGACGCTGCGTCCGTATCCGGCGGGCGACTGGGCGCCCGGCGACGCGTACGGCGAGGCGGCGGCGGCCCTGGCCGAGGCCGGTCTCGAGGTGCACAGCTGGGTGGTCCTCGCGCACAACTCCCGCCTGGGCGCCGAGCATCCGGACACCTCCGTCGTCAACGCCCACGGCGACCGCTACCCGTGGGCGCCGTGCGTCGCCCGCCCCGCCACGCGCGCGTACCTGACCGAGTTGGCCGCCGAGGCAGCCGTCCGCCCCGGGGCGCGCGGCACCGAGCTGGAGTCCCTCGGCTGGTACGGGCTCGCCCATCTGCACGCCCACGACAAGACCGCCGGGGTGGGCCCGGGGGACGCCGGGCAGTACCTGATGTCCCTGTGCTTCTGCCCGGACTGCCGCGCCGGTTACGGCGAACAGGGTCTGGACCCCGACGAGTTGGCGCACGCCGTACGGTCCGCCCTGGAACCGGTGTGGCAGGGGGCGCCCGCCGGCGAGGGCTGGGCCGGTGTGGTCGACCTGCTCGGCGAGACCAGGGCGGACGCCACGCGCGCCTGGCGTGAGGGGACCGCCCGCACCCTTCAGGAGGCGGCGGTCGCGGCGGTCCGCGCGGCGGCCCCCGACGGATTCCAGGTCCTGCTGCACGCCGACCCGGTGTCCTACCACTGCGGTGCCAACGCCGGGGTCGACCCCGCCCACATCCTGTCCGTCGCGGACGGCGTGGTGGTGCCCTGCACGGGCGGTTCCGGCCTGCTGGCCCCGTTCGCCGAACAGGGCCGTCCGGACGCCGTCCTGGCCGCCAACTTCACGATCGTCTCCGGCATGGGCGGCAGCCCGGGCACCCTCGCCGAGGACGCCGCCCGCGCGCGGGACCTCGGGGCGAGTGAACTTCGCCTGTATCACGCGGGGTTGGCCTCGGACGGCGACCTGTCGGCGGTGCGGTCGGCAGTGCGGGGCCTGTGAACAGTCTCGGGGACCATCGGTACAGCGGTTAACGCTAAGCCGGTGATCCTGAGCGTCTGGGGTGCGTATCGAGTCGTGATCAATCTGCGGGCGACGGGGCCTGGTCCGGTACGTCATCTTGCGTGACGCGAGCGCAAGTGACGGACATGGGGAGTTCATCGGGCCGTACTCGCCGATCGGCCAGTACGGCCCGTACCCCGCGTGGCCGCGGCGGCAGTTCGACCGCGTCGTGGAGCATCTCGGGGCCGTCTCGGAATACCTTGGGCGTGGCCGAGGCCGACCTGACCCTCGTGCGTGAAGCAGTACAACGAGCGCAAGCCGACGGCGTACGAGCACGCGTGGGAAATGCGGGACGCGTAACCCGGAAGCGGAGGAGGACGGCTCCAGTGCGTGATCACCCCATGGTGGAGCTACCGGAGCGGTCCTCGCTCGTCAACGTGGACAGTGGGCTCCGACGAGAACACGTCGGCATTCACCGGGCCATAGGCGATGTTGAAGGTGTCCAGCCAGTACGACCAGTCCCGCACACCCGCCGCGCTGCTGAAACGGTAGTTGAGCTGCCAGCGGACCCACTGGCCGGAGGCAAGGCGCACGGCTGGGGGCCGTCGCGGCCGAGGTGGTATGGCGAACAGAGACTGTACTCGGGGAAGGACGCGCAACCGACCGTCGGCTTCACGAAGCTGGACGTCGACCTTGCGCAGGTCTTCCTCGACGCCATGGGGCTCGAAGCCGTCTCGCTCATGCATGCGGACCACGTGGGCAAACGAGGGCGGCACATACGGGACAGTGAAGCCGACGGGGGCCGCGTTCCTACGGGCGGCGGCCTCTCCTCCGCGGGACTGTTTCGTCCAGGACGTCCGTATCCACTGGACGGTGATTTCCACGGCCTCCACCCCTGCCACTCCATCGAAAATCTCACTCTATGCGCGCGGCTTCTCCGGCCCGCACCAACGTCGCCAACGACCCGAAAGGCCGAGCACTTGCTGCGGATGGTCGACCCGGTCGACGACACCTACCGTCGGCAGGTGAACCGCCGGCTCACCGTGCAGGAGTCGCGTCACAAGCTCGCCTGCGACGTCTGCCACGGCAAGCGCGGCACCATCCACCAGGCGTACCGCGACGGCATGGAGGACCAGCCCGGCGCCCTCGGCCTGGTCCTCGACGCCATCGTGCTCTGGACCACGGGCTACATCGACGCCGCCGTCGCCCAACTCCGCGCCGAGGGGCACGAGATCCGGGACGAGGACATCGCCCGCCTGTCCCCGCTCAAGCACCGCAACCTGAATTCTCGGCCGCTGTGGCTTCACCTCCTCCACCCCGGCCGCCGGCGCCCTGCGGCCCCTGCGAGACCCGGATGTGCCGGAGCTGGGCGAGGACGACGACGGGGGTGGGCAGGATTAAGGGTGACCGACCAAGGTGGTGATGAGCTTGCGGGTCCTTGCCTTGGTCAGGCGCTTCGCGGCGGTGACGGTCCGCTGCCCGGGAGCCCGCGACTTGCCGGCCGACGGAAGGTGAGGGAATTGCCCGGTGCGATGGTGATCAGTGAAGAGGTAGGGCCGGTTCGCCATCAGAGGCCAGCGGAAGTTTGGGATTGCTCGTTGTCCGGCGGGACGTCGGCAGGTCTCGGGAGCGCCGGATCGGGGAGAAGAGCAGGATCAGTGCGGCGAGCGGGATCCCCGCTGTCGTGATGGCCATGGCGGTGCGGAGGCCGAGTGCGGTTCCGAGTATGCCGCCGAGCAGTGCTCCGATGGGGATCGCTCCGTAGCTGAGGAACGCTGTGCTTGCGGTGAGACGGCCGAGGAGATCCGGCGGGCAGTAGCGTTGCTGGAAGCTCGCCTTGATGATGTTGCCGGCGACGACGCCCGCGGAGACGCTGAAGCCCCCTGTCACGAAGAGCAGGATCCCGGCTCCGCCGACGGTCAGTGGGATGAGTAGACCGAGTGTGGGAAGTCCCAGTTCGAACAGCAGTGTTGCGCGGGCCGTGCCGATCCGGTGAGCGACCCGGCGTGCGGCGAATGCCCCGGCTACGCCTCCGGAACTGGTCGCCGCGATGAGTGCGCCGACCGTCCCCGGGGTCAGGTCGACGCTCCGGACCAGGAAGACCACTTGGATTGACTGGTATCCCATAAGGGCCAGGTTGGAGGCGGCTCCGAAGAGTGTGAACGTGCGGAACCAGGGGTCGTAGGCGATCAGCCGCAGGCCTTCGCGGACTTCGCTGACCAGTGAGGTGGGGCGGTGTTCGGTTCTGGTGATGCGTGGCTCGCGATGCCGGATGCCGGCGAGGCACAGGAGGGAGACGAGGAATGTGGCGGCGTTGGCGAACATCCCGTTCACCGCACCTGCCAACTGTGCGATCAGGCCGCCGGAGCCGAGCCCGGCAATCTGCGCGGCGGATGCGCTGCCGTGCAGTTTGGCGTTGCCCTCGGGCTGGTCATCGGGTTCCAGAATGGTGGGGAGATAGGCGGTGTAGGCGGTCTGGAAGAACACCGCTGCCGTGCCCGTCAGCAGGGCGACGGCCAGCAGCAGTCCGATACTCAGCCGGCCGGACCATGCGGCGACGGGGACGCCGGCGAAGAGTACGAGGGAGACCGCGGAGGCGGCCAGCATGACCGGTCTGCGCCGCAGCCGGTCCACCCAGGCACCGACCGGGAGACCGATGATCAGCCAAGGGGCCCAGGCAGCGGCGCTCAGCAGGCCGACCTCGAACGTGCTGGCGTGCAAGGTGGAGACGGCGACCAGCGGCATCGCCACCCCGGTGACGGACGCGCCGAACTTGCCGGCGGTCTCGCCGCACCACAGCAGGCGGAAATCGCGGTGGCGACGCAGGAGGCCACCGCGTGTGCCGTGGCTCATGCGGAGCCACGCACCTTGCGGGGGAAGGACTGGAGCTGTACCACGACGGGGAGCGCGTCCGGGGCGGGCTCGGCGTCCGGCGCAGGGGTATGGCGGGCGATGACGGCCATCAGCTCCGCGTTGAGCGCCTCCAGCTGCTTCGGGGTCATCCGCAGGTCACTCCAGTCCGAGACGGTGCCGGCGCTCCGCCACCTGTCGTCCCAGTCCTCGCTGAGGTAGTTCACGACCCGGCCGTAGTACTGCTGTACCAGTTCGTGCAAATAAACCGACAGCGCACCCCGGGTGTCGGGATCGTCGCGGAAATCGGCAGTGTTCAGCTCATTGGAGACGTCGACCCTTCTCCACCAGCGCTCGCGTTTCGTACCCCGTCCGGTTTCCTCCTCGATGAAGCCGTGCTCGGCGAGGTGGCGCACATGCCAACTGATGGTGCCGGTGTTCTCCCCGAGCCGTGCGGCGAGCCTGGTGGCGGTAGCAGGGCCGTCCAGGCTGAGCAGTTCAAAGATGTTCATCCGCAGCGGGTGGGCCAGCCCTCGCAGGCTGCGCGCATCGAGGCGTCGGGTCGGCTTGGCGGGCTGCGACGTGCGTTCAGGTTCGTCGGGCATGTCGACAGCGTAGGTTGCAGAGTCTTCTCTGCATAGGAGTTTATGCAGAGGGAACTCTGCCAATGCTCGCCGTCGCCGGACAGATCGAGCGCAACTACATCTGGGAGAAGACCCTGGAGGGCCAGGTCATCGCCGCGGCCAAGGGCAACCACGGCGGACGCCCGAAGGTCATCGACGACGACATGCTCACCTTCGCCGTCGCCCTCAAGGGCAAGGGCGTCCCTGTCCCCGAGATCGCGAAGAAGCTCACCATCAAGAGCGGCAAGAGCGTGGGCAAGTCACCCTCGGTCGCCTCGCTTTACCGGGCGCTCGCAGAAGCCGAGGCCGTCGCGGCGGACGACAGCCTGCCGTTGCGCCCGAAGCCTGTACGCATCCGCCGGCCTGGAGAGCCGCTCACCGCCGACGAGACCGACCTGTACGAACGGCTCCAGGGCCATTCCCACTCAAACGCCGAGCTGCGGTAGACGCGCTCCCGGCCTGCGTCGAGCCCGTGATCATCGGCTTAGCGTCAACCGCTGTACCGATGTTCCCCGAGGCCGGTGAAGCAGTAGCAGTGACGTGGCCAGCAGCCCCAGGGCCAGGAGCGTCAGGAGCACCGGCAGGGAGGCGACGCCGACCAGAGCGGCACCCGCGGCCAGGCCGACCACGTTGGGGACGAAGACCAGCGTGTTCGCCGTGGCGGCCGTCCGGCCGAGCAGTTCCGCCGGTGTCTCCCGCTGTACGGCGGTGAACGCGGCGATCAGTACGCATGGCAGTCCGGCGCCGTTCGCCACGCTGCTGACCAGGGCCACCGGGTCGGACGGGATCGCGCGCAGGGCCACGCCGGCCGCCGTGAGGGCGATGCCGAAGGCCGCGAAACGGCGGCTGCCCAGGCGGCGCAGGGCGGTGCCCGAGGCGAGACCGATCGCCACCGAACCGGCGCCCTGGACGGCGTACAGCACCCCGGCGTACGCGGGCGCGTGGCCGAGGCGGTCGACGACGGCGTAGAGCAGTGCGCCGGCCACGCCGGTGAACAGCATCGTGGCGCCGCCGGCCAGCACCAGGGGCCGCAGCCGCGGGTGGGACCACAGATGGCGGGCGCCCTCGGCGGTCTGCGCGCGCCAGGAGCTCTCGGGCCGGCGGGGCTTGTCCTCCCGGACCCGCAGCCTCGCGTACAGACCGGCGGCGAGCAGGAACGTGGCCGCGTCGAGCAGGGCCACGCACCGGCCGCCGTACGCCGCGTACAGGCCCGCGCCCGCCAGTGGGGCCAGCAGCTTCATGCCCTCGTTGGCCGTCATCCGCAGCCCGTTGAAGTCGCCGAGCAGCTTCGCGTCGACGGCGGTGGCGACGACCGCCGACTGCGCCGCGTCCTCCACGACGCCCGTGGCGCCGTAGAGGAACAGCACCCCGTACAGCACCCAGACGCGGGCGGGGGCGTCGACGGTGAGGAGGATCGGCAGCAGCGCCGCCAGGAACAGGTTCGTGCCGATCAGCACCGGCCTCCGGCGGGCACGGTCGGCGAGCGTGCCGAGCGCCGGGCCGGCCAGGGTCGGCGCCCACATCGCCAGCAGGCACAGCGCGGCCAGCCCGTCCGAGCCGGTGAGGTCCTTGACCCACACACCCGAGGCCAGCCACAGCGCCGACGTGCCGAAACCGGAGACCACCACGGCGGCCAGACACACCCCCGCCGCGCGGTCGCGCAGCACCCGGAGCAGGGTCCATTCAGTCGTCATACCGCTCGATCGTCGCCCTAAGACCCCGCCCCCGGGATCCGGCAGGTGCCGTAGAACCCGGCGTGCCCGGGTGGGACTCCACCGGCAGCCCTCGGTCATGTCACCGGTGGGCGACGGGGTGCGAGGGGGCGGCGGTGACACCGGCGGAGCTTCCCGGAGTTGCGGCGGCACACGGGTCCGGCCGCCGAGCGCCCGGCTGTCACACCCGGTGCCTTCGCACACTGACGCCCCCGCCGACGGTGCTCGCGCCCGACCGCGTCGCGAAGGCGAACGCCCGGCACGTGCCACCGCGCTGCGTCCGCCGGTGCAACCGCCCGCCCCGCACCCGCCGTTGACGGCGCGATTCTCCTGTGCCGGAAGCATTGACGAAACCCCGGGCCCCTCTTACCTTCATCGCGTCGTACTTCGTACGTCATATATGAGACGCGATACGCGAGACCAGGAACTCGCGATCCGAGCCGTGATGTGATCGACGAGATCCGAGAGGCGCGCATGACCTCTGTGCCCACGCCGATCCCCTCCCGCACGCAGGTCGTGCTGGAAGGGATCAAACACCGCATCCTCACCGGGCGGCTGACGCCCGGTCAGGCCCTGGTCGAGACTGAACTCGCCGCACAGTTCGGGGTGTCCAAGACCCCGGTGCGCGAGGCGCTGAAGACCCTGACCGGCACCGGACTGGTCGTGATGAACCAGTACAAGGGCGTCACGGTGCGCGAGGTGGACGCGGACATGGCACGCGAGGTCTACGACGTACGGCTGCTCCTCGAGCCGGAGGCGCTGCGGCGTTCGGTGTGCCGCGGCGCCTCCCTGGACGCCGCCCGCGACGCGCTGAAGCGGGCCGACGAGGCCGCGGACACCGCCGAACGCTCCCTCGCCAACCGCGAGTTCCACCGCGCCCTCTACCTGCCCTGCGGCAACCCGCTGCTCGGCCGGATGCTCGACGAGGTCCGCGACCAGGCCGCCCTCGTCTCCGCCGTCGCCTGGTCCGCCGACCCCTCCTGGGAACGGGAGGCCACCGAGCACCAGGAGATCCTGCGGCTCGCCCTGGAGGGTGACGCCGACGGCGCGGCCCGCGCCCTCCACGCCCACATCGCGTCGTTCGTGCAACGGGCCTTCCCCACAGCGGAGTCGAAGGCCCAGGGAGAGGACGGTCAGGCATGACAACGGCGTTCGAGACCCAGCGGGCGGCTCTGGCCGACGTGGTGGCGATCCCGGTGACCCCGTTCACCGAGGACGGCGGCGTCGACGGCACCACCTACCGGGCCCTGCTGCGCCGCCTGCTCGACGGCGGCATCACGACGCTGACGCCCAACGGCAACACCGGCGAGTTCTACGCCCTCACCCCCGAGGAGCGGCAGCGGGTCACCGAGATGACCGTCGAGGAGGCCGGGGGGCGGGCGGCCATCCTGGTCGGCGTCGGCCACGACGTGCCCACCGCGGTCGCCTCCGCCCGGCAGGCCCACGCGCTGGGCGCGCAGATGGTCATGGTCCACCAGCCCGTGCACCCCTACGTCTCCCAGGGCGGCTGGGTCGACTACCACCGCGCGATCGCCGAGGCCGTGCCCGAGCTCGGCGTCGTCCCCTACATCCGCAACGCCCAGCTGCCCGGCGCCCGTCTGGCCGAACTCGCCGACGCCTGCCCGAACGTCGTCGGTGTCAAGTACGCCGTCCCGGACGCCAGCCGCTTCGGCGCCTTCGCCCGGGACGCGGGCCTGGACAGGTTCGTGTGGGTGGCCGGCCTCGCCGAGCCCTACGCCCCCTCCTACTTCTCCGCCGGCGCCACCGGTTTCACCTCCGGCCTGGTCAACGTCGCCCCGGCCGTCTCGCTGAGCATGCTGCGGGCGCTCAGGGCCGGCGACTACCCCGCCGCCATGAAGGTCTGGGAGCGGATCCGCCGCTTCGAGGAGCTGCGCGCGGCCAACGGGTCCGCGAACAACGTCACCGTCGTCAAGGAGGCCCTCGCCGCGCTCGGCCTGTGCCGCCGGGACGTGCGCCCGCCGAGCAAGCCGCTGCCGGAGAACGAGCGCGCCGAGGTCGCCGCCATCGCCGCCGGGTGGTCGATATGAGCGCCCGGCCGAGCGAGAGGCGCCCGGAGGACCTGCGCAGCCACCAGTGGTACGGCACCGACGGCCTGCGCTCCTTCAGCCACCGCGCCCGCACCCGCCAGCTCGGCTACCTGCCCGAGGAGCACCTGGGCAAGCCGGTCGTCGCGATCCTCAACACCTGGTCCGACATCAACCCCTGCCACGTCCACCTGCGCGACCGCGCCCAGGCGGTCAAGCGCGGGGTGTGGCAGGCGGGCGGCTTCCCGCTGGAGTTCCCGGTCTCCACGCTCAGCGAGACCTTCCAGAAGCCGACCCCGATGCTCTACCGCAACATGCTCGCCATGGAGACCGAGGAGCTGCTGCGCTCCTACCCGGTGGACGGCGCGGTCCTGATGGGCGGCTGCGACAAGTCCACCCCCGCCCTCCTGATGGGCGCCGCGAGCGTCGACCTGCCCACCGTCTTCGTGCCCGCCGGGCCCATGCTGCCCGGCCACTGGCGCAGCGAGGTGCTCGGCTCCGGCACCGACATGTGGAAGTACTGGGACGACAAGCGGGCCGGCCTCATCGGCGACTGCGAGATGGCCGAACTGGAGAGCGGCCTGGCCCGCTCGCCCGGCCACTGCATGACCATGGGCACGGCCTCCACGCTGACCGCCGCCGCCGAGGCCCTCGGGGTGACCGTGCCCGGCGCCTCCAGCATCCCGGCCGTGGACTCCGGTCACGACCGGATGGCCGCCAAGGCGGGCCTGACCGTCGTCGAACTGGTCCACAGGGACCGGAAGCTGAGCGAGATCCTCACCCGCGAGGCGTTCGAGGACGCGGTCACCACCGTCCTCGGCCTCGGCGGCTCCACCAACGCGGTGATCCACCTGATCGCCATGGCGGGCCGCGCGGGCGTCACGCTCACCCTCGACGACTTCGACCGCATCGCCCGCACCGTCCCGGTCCTCGCCAACGTCCGCCCCGGCGGTCAGAAGTACCTCATGGAGGACTTCCACTTCGCCGGCGGCCTGCCCGGCTTCCTCTCCCGCATCCCCGACCTGCTCCACCTGGACCGGCCGACGGTGTCGCACGACACCCTGCGCGAGCAGATCGCCGGCGCGCGGGTGCACGACGACGATGTGATCCGGCCCCGCGACAAGCCGGTCGCGGACGAGGGCGGCGTGGCCGTGCTGCGCGGCAACCTCTGCCCGGACGGCGCCGTCATCAAGCACATCGCCGCCGAACCGCACCTGCTCGGGCACACCGGACCCGCCGTCGTCTTCGACGACTACCGGACCATGCAGCGCACCATCAACGACCCCACGCTCGGCATCACCGCCGACAGCGTGCTCGTACTGCGCGGCTCCGGCCCCAAGGGCGGACCCGGCATGCCCGAGTACGGCATGCTGCCGATCCCCGACCACCTGCTCAAGCAGGGGGTGCGGGACATGGTCCGGATCTCCGACGCCCGGATGAGCGGCACGAGTTACGGCGCCTGTGTGCTGCACGTCGCCCCCGAGAGCCACGTCGGCGGACCGCTGGCGCTGGTGCGCACGGGTGATGCGATCACCCTCGACGTCGAGGCCCGCACCCTGCGACTCCACGTGGACGACGAGGAGTTGGAGCGCCGCAGGGCCGAGTGGACGCCGCCGCCCGCACGCTACGAGCGCGGCTACGGCGCCCTGTACTCCGAGCAGATCACCCAGGCCGACACCGGCTGCGACTTCGAGTTCCTGGCCCGGCCGGGGAAGGTGCCGGACCCGTACGCCGGGTAGCCGGCCCGGCGCGCCGGCACCGAACCGCCCCACCCCTGCCCCTGCCCCTGTGCCGAAGTGCCTCACCCACGTGTAGATAGCAAGCGCTTCCTATGGACTGCCGCACTGCCCCACTCCGAGGAGAACAGTCATGGCCCAAGCCGCAGCCGTGGCGAAACCGCCCGCGCCACCCCGGCGGCGCCGTGCCTCCGCCACGCCGCGCAGGCTTCCGTACCTGCTGATCGCCCCGGCCGCCCTGCTCATGCTGGGCTTCATCGCCTACCCGGTGCTCAGCGTCTTCTACTACAGCCTGCAGAACTACAACCCCACCAAGCCGTGGCGGAACGGATACGCGGGCTTCGACAACTTCGTCCACGCCTTCACCCAGGACCCCCAGTTCTGGGACACGCTGATCTTCAGCGCCAAGTGGGTCGTCGTCGAGGTCGGGCTGCAACTGCTCTTCGGACTCGCGCTCGCCCTGATCGTCAACCAGACCTTCGTGGGCCGCGGGCTCGGCCGGGCGCTGGTGTTCTCCCCGTGGGCCGTCTCCGGCGTGCTCACCTCCGCGATCTGGGTGCTGCTCTACAACTCCCAGACCGGCATCACCCGCTACCTCGCCGACATGGGCCTCGGCTCCTACGGCACCAGCTGGCTGTCGGACACCTCCACGGTGTTCCCGGCGGCGGTGGTCGCCGACCTGTGGCGCGGGGTGCCGTTCTTCGCCATCCTCATCCTCGCCGACCTCCAGTCCGTCTCGAAGGACCTGTACGAGGCCGCCGAGGTCGACGGGGCGGGCCGGCTCCAGCAGTTCTGGCACATCACCCTGCCCCATCTGAAGGACGCCATCGTCCTGTCCACGCTGCTGCGCGCGGTGTGGGAGTTCAACAACGTCGACCTGCTCTACACCCTCACCGGCGGCGGGCCGGCCGGCGAGACGACCACCCTGCCGCTCTACATCGCCAACACCAGCGTGGACGCCCACAACTTCGGCTACGCGTCCGCCCTGACCACGGTGGCGTTCGTCATCCTGCTCTTCTGCTCGATCGTCTATCTGCGGCTGAGCAAGTTCGGAGGTGAGAAGTGATCACCGAGATCGCACCCGCGCCCGAGCGCGCGGAATCCGAGTCCGCCCGGCCGCCCGGCAGGCGCCGCGCCTGGGACGAGGTCCCGCGCTGGCACATCTACCTGCCGCTGTCCGTGTACCTGCTCTTCACGCTGGTCCCCTTCTACTGGATCCTGCTGTTCGCGCTGCGCCCGGCCGGCTCCACCTCGCTCGTGCCCTGGCCGATGACCTTCGACCACTTCGAGAAGGTGTGGACCGAGCGGAGCTTCGGCCTCTACTTCCAGAACAGCGTCCTCGTCGGCGTCGCGACCCTGGTCCTGACCACGGTCGTCGCCCTGGCCGGCGGCTACGCGCTGGCTCGCTTCGACTTCCGGCTCAAGCGCGGCTTCATGCTGGCCCTGCTCTGCTCCCAGTTCGTGCCCGGTGCGCTGCTGCTCGTCCCGCTCTTCCAGATCTTCGCCGAACTGTCGATGATCAACTCGCTGGGCAGCGTCGTCATCGCCGAGACCGTCTTCCAGCTGCCGCTGTCGATGATCCTGATCAGCGGCTTCATCAAGAACGTGCCGCCGTCCCTGGAGGAGGCCGCCTGGGTGGACGGCTGCAACCGCTTCTCCGCCTTCCGGATCGTGGTCCTGCCGCTGCTGCGTCCCGGGCTGATCGCCGTCGGCTCCTTCGCCTTCGTGCACGCCTGGAACCACTTCCTGTTCGCCCTGATGTTCCTCTCCGACCAGAGCAAGCAGACCATCCCGGTCGGTCTCAACACCCTGATGAGCGCGGACAGCGTCGACCTGGGCGCGCTGGCCGCGGGCGGCATCGTCGCCGCCGTACCCGTGGTGATCGTGTTCGCCTTCATCCAGAAGTGGCTCATCACCGGCTTCAGCGCGGGGGCGGTGAAGGGATGACGGACCCCACCACGCCGCTGCCGGTCGTGCTCGCCGGCGCCCGCGGTCACGGCCGCTGGCACCTGGACAACATCCGCCGCCTCCAGGACCAGGGCCTCGTTCGGCTCGTGGGGATCTGCGAGCTGACCCCGCTGGCCGAGGACGAGATCCCCGACGGCCTCGGCACACCGGCGCAGTCCGCCGACTTCGGCGCCCTGCTGGACGCCACCGGCGCGCGGATCGCGGTGGTCTGCACGCCCATCCCGACCCACACCGACCTGGCGCTCACCGCCGCCGGGCGGGGCGTCCACCTCCTGCTGGAGAAGCCGCCCGCCCCCTCCTACGCGGAGTTCCGCCGCATGGCCGACGGGGTCGCCGAGGCCGGTGTGGCCTGCCAGATCGGCTTCCAGGCGCTGGGCTCGCACGCGCTGCCCGCGATCCGGGAGCTGGTCGCGAAGGGCGCGATCGGGACGGTCACCGGGGTCGGCGCGGCGGGTGCCTGGGCGCGGGACGAGGCCTACTACCGGCGGGCGCCCTGGGCGGGCAGGCGCCGCCTGGACGGCGTCGACGTCGTCGACGGGGTGCTCACCAACCCCCTCGCGCACGCCGTGTCCACCGCGCTCGCCCTGCTCGGCGCCACCCGCGCCGAGGACGTCACCGGCATCGAGACCGAGCTGTGGCGGGCCAACGCCATCGAGGCCGACGACACCTCCTGCGTCCGGGTCACCACCCCGCACGGGCGGGCCGCCGTCGCGGCGACCCTGTGCGCCGAGCGCCCCGACGACCCGTACGTCATGGTGCACGGCGCCAGCGGCCGGATCACCTTCTGGTACAAGCAGGACCGGGTGCTGCTGCAACGGGCCGGCCACGGCCCGGAGGAGTTCGAGCACGGCCGCACCGACCTGCTGGAGAACCTGGTCGACCACCTGACCACCGGAGCCGGACTGCTGGTCCCGCCCGCCTCGACGGGCGCCTTCATGCGGGTCGTCGAGGCGATCCGCACGGCCCCCGACCCCGGCGAGCTGCCGGCCGGCTCCTGGCGGCGGCTGGCCGACGAGGGCCGCCGGGTCGTGCCCGGCGTCGACGGGCTCGTCGCGGCCGCCGCCGACACCCTCTCCCTGTACTCCGAGCTGGACGCCGACTGGGCGTCACCGAAGGAGGTGACCGCGGGATGACGGACTCCCCGGTCCTGCGCGTGGCGGGCCGCCCGGTCGCGCGCTACGTGACCCGGCCCGAGCTGCCCGACCGGCTCTCCCCGCGCCCGTATCTGCACCCCGTCACCACCCTGGCCGGCACGGCGGTCACCGAACTCGGCCCCGCCGACCACCCGCACCACCTCGGCGTCGGTGTCGCCGTTCCCGACGTGGACGGGCACAACTTCTGGGGCGGGCGCACCTTCGTGCGCGACCGGGGGCCGACCGAGCTGGACAACCACGGCGCCCAGCGGCACACCGGCTTTCCCCGGCGCGAGGCCGACCGGTTCGAGGAGGAGCTGCGCTGGGTCGCCGCGGGCCGTGAACTGCTGTGCGAGCGCCGCACCGTGGCGGCCACCGGACTCACCGCCACCGCCTGGGCCCTGGACTTCACCTTCGCCCTCACCAACGCCACCGCGCGGACACTGTCGATCGGCAGCCCCGCCACCAACGGCCGCCCCGGCGCGGCCTACGGCGGCTTCTTCTGGCGGGCCCGCAAGGAGGAGCGGCCCCCGCTCGTCCTCACCGCCGACCGGGACGGCGAGGCGCGGGCCCACGGCACCCGCGCCGACTGGCTGGCGCTCGTCGGCGGCACCTGGACGCTGGTGTTCGCCGGAGCCACCGGCGCCACCCGCGAGGACGCCTGGTTCGTGCGGGCCGCGGAGTACCCGGGGGTGGGCTCGTCGCTGGCGGCCGAGCGGCCGCTGGCGATCGAACCGGGCGGGACCGTCCTGCGCCGCGTCGTCACCGTCGTCGCCGACGGCCGGCTCGGCCGGGACGAGGCCGGGGAGCTGGCCCGCAAGGCGGCCCAGTCGTCTCCCACCCCCGACGAGCTCTGACCCACCCGCAGTCAACAGTCGGGAGCTGCTGTGGCACGTCCCTCGAGCAAGCGCTTACCGGCGAGTCTTCCCGCGTCGCAAGCCTCAAGCGCCGCGCTCCACCTCCTTGTTGGATCCAGAAGAAGAGAGCTGATCAATGAAGATCAACATCCGTAGAAGCAGGCGTGCCGCCGTGGCCGTCGTCCTGGGTTCCGCGCTCGCGCTGACCGCCACCGCGTGCGGTGACGACGGCAGCGGCTCCGGGAAGAGCAAGGGTTCCGAGGGCTCCGGCAAGGGCGAGATCACCTTCTGGGACAACAACGGCGGTGTGCGCACCGACGTCTGGAAGCAGATCATCGCGGACTTCGAGAAGAAGTACCCGGACATCAAGGTCAACTACGTCGGCATCCCGGCCGCGAGCGCCCAGTCCAAGTTCGACACCGCCATCCAGGGCGGCGGACTGCCGGACGTCGGCGGCGTGGGCACCGCGATGCTCGCCGAGATCGCCGCCCAGGGCGCCCTCGAGCCGCTGGACGACCGGCTGGCGAAGAGCGAGCTGAACGGCAAGCTCAGCGAGAACGTGCTCGGCGTCAGCAAGGCGGCGGGCGGTGGCGACACCCTGTACCAGGTGCCGACCTCGGTGAACAACGGCACCCTGTGGTACCGCACCGACCTGTTCGAGAAGGCAGGACTGGACGCGCCGACCACCTGGGGCAAGTTCTACGAGGCCGCGGACAAGCTCACGAACAAGGGCAAGAACGCGTTCGGCTTCACCATCCGCGGCGGCGAGGGCTCCATCGCGCCCGCCCTGGACGCGGTGTACGGGCAGACCGGCATCACCTCGTTCTGGAACGGCGACAAGACCACCGTCAACGACCCGAAGAACGTGGCGGCGCTGGAGAAGTACGTCGCGCTGTACAAGAAGGACACCCCGTCCGCCGACGTCAACAACGACTTCACCAAGATGGTCGCCCAGTGGGACAGCGGCACCATCGGCATGCTGAGCCACAACCTGGGCTCGTACCAGGACCACCTGAAGGCGCTGGGCAAGGACAAGTTCCGCGGCATCCCGAACCCCACGCTGGACGACGGCACCCGGGTGCAGGTGTCCAACCCGGTCGACGGTCTCGGCCTGTTCAAGGCGAGCAAGAACAAGGCGGCCGCCTGGAAGTTCATGGAGTTCGCCGCCTCGGCCGCGGAGAACTCCAAGTTCAACGAGTCCGCCGGGCAGGTGCCCACCAACGTCGACGCCGCCCAGGACGACTGGATCCAGCAGGCCGAGCCGACGAAGCTGGCGGCCGAGGCGCTGAACGGGGCCGACACGAAGATCGTGCAGCTGCCGTACTACCTGCCCGACTGGAACACCATCTCCAAGGCCGACAACGAGGCGAACTTCCAGAAGGTGCTGCTCGGCAGGATGAGCGCCAAGCAGTTCCTGGACACGCTGGCCGACCAGCTGAACACCGCGCAGGCCGAGTGGAAGCAGAACCAGGGCTGACGCCGGTCGACGAAGGCGGACGGTCCCGGGACCCCAGGTCGCCTGTCCGGGCCACGGGCCGTCCGTGGCCGGGCGCGCGGTTCCCCGCGCCCGCGCCCTTTCCCGCCCACCACCTGTTGAAAGGAAGACCCGCACCGTGCGTATCCAGAAGTGTCATGAGCGTGTCATCACGGCCGCCGTCGGCTGCACCGCCCTGGTGCTCGCCGTCACCGGCACCGCCTCCGCGACCCCCGGGCCCCACACCCCCGACACCGCCCGCCAGGTGCTCGCCGCCAAGGACGGCTGGGGCTCCTACGGCACCGGCACCACCGGCGGCGCGAACGCCGACGCCGCGCACGTCTACACCGTCACCACCTGGGACGACTTCAAGGCGGCGCTCGCCGCCGGCGGCAGCGCGCCGAAGATCATCAAGGTCAAGGGCACGATCGACGCCGACGGTCCGAGCTGCTCCGCCTTCGAGGTGCCCGGCTACGACTTCGACACCTACCTGAAGGCCTACGCGCCCCAGACCTGGGGCCGCGACCGGAACCTCGACGGCGAGCCCGACGACAGCCCCGAGGGGCTGCGCCGCGCCTCCGCCGCCCTCCAGGACAAGTACATCAAGGCGAACATCCCCGCCAACACCACCATCGTCGGCGTCGGCAAGGACGCGGGCTTCAAGGGCGCCAGCCTCCAGATCAAGAACGTGGACAACGTCATCGTCCGCAACCTCACCCTGGAGAGCCCGCTGGACTGCTTCCCGCAGTGGGACCCCACCGACACCGCCGACGGCAACTGGAACTCCGAGTACGACAGCGCGGTGATCACCGGCTCCACCCATGTGTGGATGGACCACAACACCTTCACCGACGGCGAGCACCCCAACAGCACCCTGCCGTACTACTACGGCCGGATCTTCGAGCAGCACGACGGTGAGCTGGACATCGTCAAGGGCGCCGACCACGTGACGGTCTCCTGGAACGTCTTCGAGGACCACGACAAGACCATCCTCATCGGCAACAGCGACAGCGCGTCCACCGCCGAGATCGACCGCGGCCACCTGAAGGTGACCCTGCACCACAACCTGTTCAGGAACCTCGTCGAGCGGGCCCCGCGCGTCCGCTTCGGTCAGGTGGACTCCTACAACAACCACTACGTGGCCAACGCCGGCTACGGCTACAGCCTCGGTGTCGGTATGGAGTCCCAACTCGTCGCCGAGCACAACGCGTTCACGCTGGCGCGCGGGGTCGACGCGGGCCTGATCCTCAAGAAGTGGAAGGACTCGCCGGTCAGTGAGTCCCACAACTACGTGAACGGCAAGCTCACCGACCTGATCGCCGTGCACAACGCCCAGGTCCCCGACGAGACCCTCCAGCGGGGCGGGGACTGGACCCCGACCCTGCGCACCCGGATCGACAACCCGAGGGCACTGCCGGGGATCGTCGACCACCAGGCGGGAGCCGGCCGTCTGCACTGACGACCCCTCGGTGCGGGCCGGGGCGCACCGCCGCCCCGGCCCGTCGGCCCGCCCGCCTCGCCGCGCCCCGCGGACTCCCCGCTCCCGGGGGGACGGCCACGTGACGTGGAGGTGGACACCATGGCGCGGCGATGACAGCTTCGGATGGTGCAAGTGAACAGTGAACGGCGAGAGATATCAATCGGGCAACAGACCTCGCAAACCGGGGATTGACGCGCGTAGAAAGCTCTCATGCGCAAATCACTCCGCATCGCGGCCGTTGCCGCCGCATGTGCCCTCACCGGTTCCGTCTTCTACGGCGCCAGCATGGCCACCGCCGACCCGTCCAAGGACAAGGCCACCCCGGAGCCCTACAACATCGGGCTCCTGGTCAACGACATCGACGCCTACTACGGCACCAAGCTGGACAGCAACGGTGTCTACCAGGCCTCTTCGGACAGCCCCTACGCCAAGGACCTGGCGAGCATCGACACCCAGGTCAAGAAGGCGATCGACAAGGCCGCCAAGCAGACCGGCAAGAAGAACCAGCCGAAGCCTGCCATCATGTTCGACATCGACGACACCCTGCTTCTCAGCCTGGACTACGAGAAGCGTTACAACTACACCTACAACTCGGCCAGCTGGAACGACTACGTGATGCGGGCCGACCGCCCGGCCGTTCCCGGCACCCCCGACCTCGTGCAGTACGCCAAGCAGAAGGGCGTCGAGGTCTTCTACAACTCGGGCCTGAACGAGGCGCAGCGCTCCGCCGCCGTGGAGAACCTGAAGAAGGTCGGCGCCGACGTGAACCTCGACTCCGCCCACATGTTCCTCAAGGACGCGGCCAACCCGCCGTCGTACCTGAAGGACTGCGCCACCCCGGGCACCTGGACCTGCACCACCGTCCAGTACAAGGGCGGCACCCGCAAGCACATCGAGGACCTCGGGTACAACATCGTCGCCAACATCGGCGACCAGTACTCGGACCTCGACGGCGGCCACGCCGAGCAGACGTTCAAGCTGCCCAACCCGACGTACTTCGTCGGCTAGTCACCCGCCCGTACCCCGCCCGAACCACGAGCCGGGCGGGGCACGGCCGGCTCCCGAGCACGACGGCGCGCGGCGCCCGGCAGGCCGCGCCGCGACTCCCGCGGGGTCAGCCCCGCAGCGTCAGCACCACCTCGTCGATCTCCTCGCCCCGCGCCTCGGCGAACCCCCGGGCCCGCGCGGACTCCCGGAAGCCGCACTTGGCGAGCACCCGCAGCGAGCCGGTGTTGTCCGCCGCCGCCCGCGCGTACAGCGGGCGTTCCGGGACCTCGGCCAGCAGCGCGCGCAGCGCGGCCGTGGCCACACCCCGGCCCCAGTAGGCGCGGTCCACCCAGTAGGTGACCTCACGCTCGCCCGGCTCGCCGTAGACGGCGGCGCTGCCCACCACGTCACCGTCCAGCAGGACGGCGCGCAGCACGACGGACGAGGCGCGCATCCGGCGCCAGTGCGCCGCGAACGCCTCGTGGTCGGCCGGGTCCTTCGGGGTGAAGGCGGCCATCCGCAGCGCCTCCGGGTCGTTCAGCTGCCGGAAGAACACCGGCAGATCACTGTCGTGGACCTCGCGCAGCACGACCTCCATGTCTCACAGCCTCCGGGTGGCGAGCGTCAGTCGGTCACGGGCGTCGAGGAGAGCATCCTTCACCATCTGCTCGTGCGCCGGCGTCAGGCGCGCCACCGGGACCGAGCAGCTCACCGCGTCCCGGGCCGGGGTGCGGTACGGGATCGCCACACCGAAGCAGCGCAGGCCCACCGTGTTCTCCTCGCGGTCGACGGCGTACCCCCGCTCGCGGATCTGGTGCAGTTCCTCGATGAGCAGCTCGCGGTCGGTGATGGTGTGCTCGGTCAGAGCGGGCAGCGTCTCGGGGAGCATCGTGCGCACCTGCTCGTTCGGGTACGTGCTCAGCAGCGCCTTGCCCAGCGAGGTGGAGTGGGCGGGCAGGCGGCGGCCGACCCGGGTGAACGGGCGCAGGTAGTGCTGCGACTGGCGGGTGGCCAGGTAGACGACGTTCGTGCCGTCCAGCCGGGCGAGGTGGATCGTCTCGGTGGTGTCGTCGGACAGCCGGTCCAGCGTGGGACGGGCCGCCGCGATCACCTCGTCGCCGTCGATGTAGGAGGTGCCGACGAGCAGCGCCCGCACCCCGATGCCGTAGCGCGTGCCGGTGGCGTCGGTCTCCACCCAGCCCAGTTCGACGAGCGTGCGAAGCAGCATGTACAGGCTGGACTTGGGGTAGCCGACGGCCTCCTGGACCGCGGCCAGCGAGTGCATACCGGGCCTGCCGGCGAAGAACTCGAGCAACTCCACAGTCCGTACGGCGGACTTGACCTGCGCCCCGCCGCCCGCGTCGCCTGCCGACATCGCCCTGGACCCCTTCGTTCGACGAGAAGCTGGAGATATAGTCTCCGACAGTGTATTCATCATCAGAGACGGCGTTCAGTATATAGAACGCCCTGGTGGTGACCCGAATGCGGCCGACCGTAGGGACCGGCCGCGTACTGCGGCAAGACATGTGGAGGGATCCGCGGTGGCAGCACCAGTCTGGAGTGTCGACCCCCGTACCGGGAAGCAGCGGGAACAGGTCGCGGTGGAGGCCACGACACAGGAGGTGGACGCCGTCGTGCGGGCCGCGCACGAGGCGCGCGGGGCACTCGCCGACCGCGCCGTCCGCGCGGCCTTCCTGCGCTCCGCCGCCGACCGGCTCGAAGGGGCCCGGGACCGGCTCGTCGAGGCCGCCGACGCCGAGACCGCGCTCGGACCGGTCCGGCTCACCGGCGAACTGGCCCGCACCTGCTACCAGTTGCGGGCCTTCGCGGACATCGTCGACGAGGGCGCCTTCCTCGACGTGATCATCAACCACCCCGACCCGACCGCGGCCCCGCCGATCCCGGACCTGCGCCGCTACAAGGTGCCGCTCGGGGTCGTCGCCGTCTACTCCGCCTCCAACTTCCCCTTCGCCTTCTCGGTCGCGGGCGGCGACACCGCGAGCGCGCTCGCCGCGGGCTGCCCCGTCGTCGTCAAGGCCCACCCCGACCACCCCGCCCTGTCCGAACTGGTCGCCAGGGTGCTGCGCGGGGCGGCCGCCCTCCACGGCGTCCCGGAGGCCGTGATCGGTCTCCTCCACGGCTTCGAGGCGGGCGTCGAACTCGTCGGGCACCCGCTGGTCGCCGCCGCCGGCTTCACCGGTTCCGTGCGCGGCGGCCGGGCCCTGTTCGACGCGGCGGCAGCGCGGCCGGCGCCGATCCCGTTCCACGGCGAACTGGGCTCGCTCAACCCGGTCCTCGTCACCGAGGCGGCGGCCGCCGAGCGGGCCGAGGACATCGGGGCCGGGCTCGCCGGTTCGATGACGATGGGCGTCGGGCAGTTCTGCGTGAAGCCCGGACTGGTCCTCGTGCCGTCCGGAGCCGCCGGCGACGGCCTGGTCAAGTCGCTCACCGACGCCGTCAGCGACACCGACCCGGGCGTCCTGCTCGACCACCGGATGCGCGACAACTTCCTCACCGGCATCACCGAGCGCTCCGCACTGCCCGGCGTCGAGTCGCCGGTCACCCCGGGCGCGGGCGGCGAACACACGGTCAGCGCGGGCTTCCTGACCGTCCCGGCCGGAAAGCTCGCCGAGGACGGGGAGCACGACCTGCTCCTGGAGGAGTGCTTCGGGCCGGTCACCGTGGTGGCCCGCTACGAGGACGAGACCGAGGTCGAGGCCGTCCTCGCCCGGCTGCCCGGCAACCTCAGCGCGACCGTGCACCTGTCCGCCGAGGAGGCGGCCGGCGAGGGGAGCGGCGCCGAACTGCTCGCCCGGCTGACCCCGCTCGCCGGACGCGTGGTCGTCAACGCCTGGCCGACCGGTGTCGCGGTGGCCCCCGCCCAGCACCACGGCGGCCCCTACCCCGCGACGACCTCGACGTCCACCTCCGTGGGCGGTACGGCGATCGAGCGGTGGATGCGCCCGGTGGCGTACCAGAACGCCCCGGAGGCGCTGCTGCCGCCGGAGTTGCGCGACGACAACCCGCTCGGGCTGCCGCGCCGCTTCGACGGCCGACTGGAGCGCTGACCCCGCACCCGTACGGAACCGGATCGCCGGGCCTCCGCGTCCTCCCTCGCATGATCGACAGCAATGCGCGTGGACGCCTGGTGATCCGTACGGCCGTGCCCGCCGAGGCGGAGGCCGTCGCCGGCCTGATGGTGCGGGCCCGGTCCACCTACTACCCGGACGGCATGCCGGACGCCGACGCCGACTGGACCGCCCGATGGCGCCAGGCCATCGAGCACCCCGACGGCCACGTGCTGTGCGCCGTCGACCAGGGCCGCATCGTCGGCATCGCCTCCTTCCGCACCCCACCGGACGGTCCCGCGGACACGGTCATGCTGTTCCAGTTCCACGTCGACCCCGACCGCTGGCGTGCGGGCATAGGCACGGCCCTGCACGCGGCCTGCGTCGAGCAGTGGCGCGCCGACGGCAGACGGAGCGCCGTCCTGGAGGTGCACACCGACAACGAGCGGGCGCAGCGCTTCTACGCCCGGCTGGGCTGGGTCCCGGATCCGCAGCTGCCGACCGACGAGGACGCGCACCATGTGTCGCTGCGCCATGCGGTGACGACCGGGGAATGAAACCCGCTGCTTGAACGTTCACGGACCCGGCGGAGGGCGTCCACCTCCGCTTCCGTACGAGCGGGAGAGAGCCGAGAGCATGCGCGTCGAGATCTGGTCGGACATCGCCTGTCCCTGGTGCTACGTCGGGAAGGCGCGCTTCGAGAAGGCGCTCGCGGCCTTCCCGCACCGGGAGCGGGTCGAGGTGGTGCACCGGTCGTTCGAGCTGGATCCGGGCCGGGCCAAGGACGACGTCCAGCCGGTGATCACCATGCTCACCAAGAAGTACGGGATGAGCGAGGCGCAGGCGCACGACGGCGAGGAGAACCTGGGGCGGCAGGCCGCCGCCGAGGGGCTCGCGTACCGCACCCGGGGCCGGGACCACGGCAGCACCTTCGACATGCACCGTCTGCTGCACCTCGCCAAGGAGCACGGCCGGCAGAGCGAGCTGCTGGACGCCCTGTACCGCGCGAACTTCGCCGAGGAGCGGTCCGTCTACACCGCGGGCGACGAGCGCCTGGTGGAACTGGCCGTCGCCGCCGGACTCGACGCCGACGCCGCCCGCAAGGTGCTCGCCGACCCCGACGCCTACGCCGCCGAGGTCCGCGCCGACGAGCGGGAGGCCGCGCAACTCGGCGCCTCCGGAGTGCCGTTCTTCGTGCTCGACCGGAAGTACGGCGTCTCCGGCGCCCAGCCCGCCGAGGTCTTCACCCAGGCCCTCACCCAGGCATGGGGTGAGCGCTCGCCGCTGACCCTCCTCCAGGGCGGCGAGGCGGACGGGGACGCCTGCGGCCCGGACGGATGCGCGGTGCCGCAGAACTGAGCGGCGGGCGGCGAGGCGCAGGTCAGGGCGCATGCATAAGGGAACTTTGGGAGTACCGCGCAAAAATTCGCAATGGACTGCGCCCACGCCGGGCCGCACAGTGGTCCCATGGACACCTTCGAGACCCTCGTCCGCACCGAGTTCGCCCCGAAGAACACCTACCTGAACACCGCGAGCACCGGTCTGCCGCCCGCCCGTACGGTGGACGCCCTGCGCACCGCCGTGGCGGCGGCCGCCGACGGGCAGCCGACCGACATGTTCGCCGACGTCGAGGCCACCCGCGCCTCCTTCGCCCGGCTGGTGGGAGTCCCGGACCGCCGTGTGGCGGCCGGCGCCTCGGTCGCCGTTTACAGCGGGCTGATCGCCGCCGCACTGCCCGAGGGCGCCGAAGTCCTCACCGCCGAGGGTGACTTCAGCTCCCTGGTGAACCCCTTCCACGTCCGCCGCGACCTGAAGGTGCGCAGTGTCCCGCTGGAGCAGGTCGCGGAGGCCGTACGGCCCGGCACGGCGCTGGTCGCGGTGAGCGCCGCGCAGTCGGCCGACGGCCGGCTCGCCGACCTGCCCGCGATCCGCGCGGCCGCGCGGGAGCACGGCGCGCGTACCTACGTCGACGCCTCCCAGGCCGCCGGCTGGCTGGACCTCGACGCGGACGCCCACGACTACGTCTCCGCGGTCGCCTTCAAGTGGCTCCTGTGCCCGCGGGGCGTGGCCTTCCTGGTCGTCCCCGACGACCTCGGCGGGCTGAACCCGCTGTTCGCGGGCTGGGTGGCGGGGGAGCGGCCCTGGGACAGCTGCTACGGCCCCGTCGAGGAACTCGCCCACTCCGCACGGCGGTTCGACGAGAGCCCCGCGCTCTTCTCCTACACGGGTGCCCGCCGCTCGCTCGAACTCCTCGAGGAACTCGGCGTGTCCGCCGTACGCGCCCACGACCTCGCCCTCGCCGACCGCTTCCGCGCCGGACTGCGCTCCCTCGGCCACGAACCGGTCCCGGCACCCGGCTCCCCGATTGTCTCCATGCCCGGACTCGGCGTTCATCAGGGCGAGTTGAGTGCCAAGGGCATCGAGGTCTCCCAGCGCGCCGGCAATCTGCGAGCCGCCTTCCACCTCTACAACACGCCCGCCGACGTCGACCGCCTGCTGGACGCGCTGGCTGGCTGAGGCCGTGACCCGGACACGGGCCGGGGCCTCCCGTCCCACACGAGGAGGCCCCGGCCCGCATCACTCCGGGTCACCGCACCGGGGTGAGCTCTCACCCCACCGGCGTGAAATCCCGAGCCCCGATGAACTCCGGACGCCGTACCGGTGCCGCGAACGGCTCCACCGCCGTGTTCTCCACGCTGTTGAACACGATGAACACGTTGCTGCGCGGGAACGGCGTGATGTTGTCGCCGGAGCCGTGCATGGCGTTGCAGTCGAACCAGGTCGCCGAGCCGGGCCTGCCCGTGAACAGCTTGATGCCGTACTGCCCGGCCAGAGCGGTCAGCGCCTCGTCGGACGGTGTGCCCGCGTCCTGCATCTGAAGCGACTTCTTGTAGTTGTCCTTCGGCGTGGCCCCCGCACAGCCGAGGAACGTGCGGTGCGACCCCGGCATGATCATGAGGCCGCCGTTGGTGTCGTGGTTCTCGGTCAGCGCGATCGAGACGGACACCGCCCGCATGTTCGGCAGGCCGTCCTCGGCGTGCCAGGTCTCGAAGTCCGAGTGCCAGTAGAAGCCGCCGGCCCCGAAGCCCGGCTTCACGTTGATCCGCGACTGGTGGACGTACACGTCCGAGCCGAGGATCTGCCGGGCCCGCCCGACGACGCGCTCGTCGCGCACCAGCCCGGCGAACACCTCACTGATCCGGTGCACCTCGAAGACCGAGCGGATCTCCTTCGACTTCGGCTCCACGACGGAGCGTTCGTCGGCCCGGATCGCCGGATCGCCCACCAGCCGCTCCAGCTCCCGCCGGTAGACGGCGACCTCGTCCTCGGCGATCAGCTGGTCGACGGCGAGGAAGCCGTCGCGCTCGAACGACTCGAGGCCGGCGGAGCCGATCGGTCCCGGTGTGTCGGGGGAGCCCCAGAGGACCGGGTCCTGGCGGGGAGTGGTCACTTCGGTGGCGCCGCGGGTGGGGTACAGGTCGGTGACGTCGGTCATGGGGTGCTCACACCTCCTCGGGCTCGGTGAGCAAGGGGTAGACGCCGTTCTCGTCGTGGTCCTCCCGCCCGGTGACGGGCGGGTTGAACACGCAGACGCAGCGGAAGTCCTCCTTGACGCGGAGCGTGTGCCGCTCGTGGCCGTCGAGGAGGTACATGGTCCCGGGCGTGATCGTGTAGGTCTTCCCGGTCTCACGGTCGGTCAGCTCGGCCTCGCCCTCGACGCAGACGACGGCCTCGATGTGGTTCGCGTACCACATCGACGTCTCCGTGCCCGCGTACAGGATCGTCTCGTGCACGGAGAAGCCGACCTTCTCCTTGGCGAGGACGATGCGCTTGCTCTCCCAGGTGCCGGACGCGGCCTTCACGTGCCGGTCGGTGCCTTCGATGTCCTTGAACGAACGGACGATCACGGTGGTGCGTGCCTCCTTGTGTCGTTGGCTCTGTGTCGTTGGCTCTGTGCCGTTGGCTTGGTGGCTCGGCGGTCAGGCGGTCTCGCGGACCGCGCGGGCGAGGACGCTCATGCCCTCGTCCAGCTCCTCGGGGGTGATGGTCAGGGCGGGCAGCAGCTTGACGACCTCGCCCTGCGGGCCGGACGTCTCCACCAGCAGCCCGAGGTCGAAGGCGCGCCGCGCGATCCGCCCGGCCCGCTCCGGGTCGTGGAACTCCATGCCCCACACCAGGCCCCGGCCCCGGTACTCCCTGACGTCGGCGAGGTTCTCCTCGGTGATCGAGATCAGCCACTGTTCCAGCAGCTCACCGCGGGCGCGGGTCTGCTTCTCCATCGCCGAGCCGTCCGTCCAGTAGGCCTCCAGGGCGGCCGTGGCCGTGACGAACGCCGGGTTGTTGCCGCGGAAGGTGCCGTTGTGCTCGCCCGGCTCCCACACGTCGAGCTCCGGCCGGAACAGGCACAGCGACATCGGCAGGCCGTAGCCGCTGATGGACTTCGAGACGGTGACGATGTCGGGCACGATCCCGGCCTCCTCGAAGGAGAAGAAGGCCCCGGTGCGCCCGCACCCCATCTGGATGTCGTCGACGATCAGCAGCATGTCCTGCCGCTCGCACAGCGCCTTGAGCGCGCGCAGCCACTCGGGCCGGGCGACGTTGATGCCGCCCTCGCCCTGCACGGTCTCGACGATTACGGCGGCCGGCTTGTTCAGACCGGAGCCCTGGTCCTCCAGCAGCCGCTCGAACCACAGGAAGTCCGGGACCTTGCCGTCGAAGTAGTTGTCGAACGGCATGGGCGTGCCGTGCACGAGCGGGATGCCGGCGCCCGCCCGCTTGAAGGCGTTCCCGGTGACGGCCAGGGAGCCCAGCGACATGCCGTGGAAGGCGTTGGTGAACGACACGATCGCCTCGCGCCCCTTGACCTTGCGGGCCAGCTTCAACGCCGACTCCACGGCGTTGGTGCCGGTCGGGCCCGGGAACATCACCTTGTACGGCAGGTCGCGGGGGCGCAGGACCAGGTTCTGGAAGGTCTGGAGGAACGTGCGCTTGGCGGTGGTCGACATGTCGAGCCCGTGGGTGACCCCGTCGCGCTCCAGGTAGTCGATCAACGCCCGTTTCAGGACGGGGGTGTTGTGGCCGTAGTTGAGCGAGCCCGCGCCCGCGAAGAAGTCGAGGTACTCGTGGCCGTCCTCGTCGTACATGCGGCTGCCGCGCGCCTGGTCGAAGACGGTCGGCCAGCCGCGGCAGTAACTGCGCACCTCGGACTCCAGGGTCTCGAAGACGCTCAGGTCCGGCTGGGTGATGGTCACGACGAATCGCTCCTCGGTGGGGAGTGAGAGGGAGGCGGGGAAAGGGGCTGGAACCAGGGGCCACAAGGGCCGGGGGCCGCAGGGACCGGGGGCTGCGGGGCCATCAGGGGCCGCGGAGGGCGCGGTCGGCGCGCGCTCAGCGCGGTCAGAAGGAGAGCGGGCCGATCCGGTGGAGGATCTCCGGGTCGTGCGGTCCGTCCGGGAACTGCTCGGCCCCGAACAGGACCTCGCGCTCGACCGTGGCGCCGTGCCGGGCGGCGTAGGAGGCGAAGAGCCGCTCGGAGGCGGTGTTGCCCGGGGTGATCGTGGTCTCCATGGAGGTGAGCCCGCGCTCGGCGGCGACCCGGGCGGTGAGCGCGTCGAGCAGCCGGGCGGCGAGGCCCCGGCCGCGGTGGCCGGCGTCCACGGCCACCTGCCAGACGAGCAGCGTGTGCGGACGGTCGGGCCGCACGTATCCGGTGACGAAGCCGACCGGCTCGCCGTCGGCGCCGCGCGCCACCGCCGACGTGGCGGCGAAGTCGCGGCACCAGAGGAGATAGCTGTACGAGGAGTTCACATCCAGCGTCCCGGATTCCTTCGCGAGTCGCCAGAGTGCGGCGCCGTCGGCGAGGGAGGGGCGCTCGATGCGGGGCGCCTCCGGCAATTCTGTGCGGGGGGAATGCAGGTCTGCTTGGGCGGCAGTCATGTGGAATGAACTTACCGAGCAGAATTCAAAATTGCATCGCCCTGGAGCCTTACGTGAAGTGTTCGTATGTGTTATCGCGCGGGCGCGTGATCGCGCGAGAGGGTGGTGGTGTGGGCGGGTTTGTTCGTGAAATACCGCGCAAAAGGGGCGCGTTCGTGGACCGCATCACAGTCACGTAACGCTCCTGGAGGGTCTCCGAATTGCATCGCCGAGCGTTGGTGAAATCTCTGCGTTTAGGCCCGGAGGAACGGGGCAGAAGAATGTGGGTAGCCGCCTGGAATTTAATTACCGAATTATCTCGCCAGGAAACCCCGTCAACCGTGTCCATCAGATTCCGAAGAATGCGGGCCCATCGTTTGCGCCGGCGGTTGCGCCGGGCGCAGTCCTCAACGATGTCGATGATGTCGCCACCATGTCCACGAACACCCCGACATTCCGGCCGCCGGCCGGCCCGCCGCCGGCAATTCGGTCGGCGGCCGGCCCGCAGCCCGCCTGCCTACCGCTGCCAGGCCTCCGTGACCGCCTGCCGGGCGGCCGCGACGTCCACGGTCGCGCCGTGCACGGTCAGGGCGGCGCCCAGGGCCGTCAGGGCGGCCTCGACCACGTCCTGGGCGGCGTCCGCCCCGTAGTGGTTGACGCGGATCATCTCCTTGGCGAGCGGGCCGCCACCCGCCGCCAGCGGGAGTGCGGGGTCGCTCTCCAGGGCGCGGGCCACCAGGTCGGAGGCGTCGATGTCCGACGGGGCCCGCAGCGTGGTGGCGACCGGGGCCGCCTCCGAGGCCTTGTGCACGTACGGCTCCAGGCCCCCGCCGAGGGCCAGCGCACCGGCGCGGGTCGCCGCGGCGGCGCGACGGTGGCGGTCCATCACCGCGTCCGGGCCGACCGCCTCGATGCGCTCCAGGCAGGCCTCGAGCGCCAGCATCTCCAACTGCGCGGGCGCGTGCAGCAGCGCCTTGCGGCCGCCGTCGATCCAGCGCTCCTTCCAGTCCAGCAGGGACAGGTAGGAGCGGCGCGGCGCCTGCGGGTTCGCCGCCATCCGGGCCCAGGCGCGCTCGCTGACCGACACCGCCGACACCCCGGCCGGGCCGCCCATCGCCTTCTGCGCCCCGATCACGCACAGGTCCACACCCCACGCGTCCGGCAGCACCGGCTCCGCGCCGACGGACGCCACGGCGTCCAGGTAGAAGAGGGCACCCTGCTCCGACACCGCCTTGCCGATCTCCGCGACCGGATTGGTGTTGCCGGTCGCCGCCTCCGCGTGCACCAGCGACACGAAGTCGATCTCCGGGTGCTCGGCGAAAGCGTCCCTGACCTGGTCCGCCGTGACCGCCGTGTGGTACGGCACGGACAGGTCGTACACCGTCGCGCCGCAGTCCCGCAGCCAGTTGCCGAACGTCTGCCCGTACGGCCCCGTGACCACGTTCAGCGCGGTCGTGCCGGGACCGGCCGTCCCTCTGATCGCGCCCTCCAGCGGCAGCAGGGCCTCGCCCTGCGTGATCACGACGTCCTGCTCGGTGGCCAGCAGCCGCGCCACCCGTTCCTCGATCGAGGCGAAGCGGTCGGCGCTCAGCGGAGCGAGGTCCAGGAAGGGGTTCGTCACGGCGGTGCTCTCTTCGTACGGGCGAGGGTGAACGCGTCGAGCGTAGTCGGCGGTTCTGCCCCGCTTTCACCCGGCGACCTGGGGCCTTCCCCCGGCGACCCGGGGCCGGGGGTCCGCGGCGGGCACCGGCTCACTAAGGTGCGGTGCATGAGCGATGACGCGGTGCTGCACGTGAAAGGGCGGGTCCTCGTCGGGCCGGACGAGGACCAGGTCCGGGACGAGCTGTGGGTGGTCGGCGGCCGGATCTCCTACGACCGCCCCGCCGGCGCCACCGACGCGACGACCGTGCGGGGCTGGGTGCTGCCTGGATTGGTCGACGCGCACTGCCACGTCGGCTTGGACGAGCACGGCCCGGTCCCCGACGACGTCTCCGAGAAGCAGGCGCTCACCGACCGCGATGCGGGCACCCTCCTCCTCCGGGACGCGGGATCGCCCTCGGACACCCGCTGGGTCGACGACCGCGAGGACCTGCCGAAGATCATCCGTGCGGGCCGTCACATCGCCCGCACCCGCCGCTACATCCGCAACTACGCCTGGGAGATCGAACCGGAGGACCTGGTCGCCTACGTCGCCCAGGAGGCCCGGCGCGGCGACGGCTGGGTCAAGCTGGTCGGCGACTGGATCGACCGCGACCTCGGCGACCTGTCGGCCTGCTGGCCGCGCGAGGCGCTCGAGGCGGCGATGGCGGAGGCCCACCGCCTGGGCGCGCGCGTGACCGCCCACTGCTTCGCGGAGGACTCCCTGCGCGACCTGGTCGAGGCGGGCATCGACTGCATCGAGCACGCCACGGGCCTGACCGAGGACCTGATCCCGCTGTTCGCCGAACGCGGCGTCGCGATCGTCCCCACCCTCGTCAACATCGCCACCTTCCCCGGCCTCGCCGCCGGCGGCGAGACCAAGTACCCCCGCTGGTCGGCCCACATGCGCCGCCTGCACGAACGCCGCTACGACACCGTCCGCGCCGCCTACGACGCCGGCATCCCGATCTACGTCGGCACCGACGCCGGCGGCTCCCTGCCCCACGGCCTGGCGGCGGCCGAGGTCGCCGAACTGGTCAAGGCCGGCATCCCGCCCCTCGAAGCCCTCTCCGCGACCACCTGGGCCGCCCGCACCTGGCTGGGCCGCCCCGGCCTGAACGAGGGCGCCCCCGCCGACCTCGTGGTCTACGACGAGGACCCGAGGGCGGATGTACGGGTACTGGGGACACCGCGACGGGTGGTGCTGAACGGCAAGGTCGTCGGCTGAGGGCCGTGCGCTGAAGGCTGAGGGTCGTCGAGTAGGCCCGCATTCGCGGCGCGGGTCGCGAAGGCACGCCCGTGCTTGGCGTAGTCAACAACGACGGCTCCAACGCTACCGCCCCTCCCTGACCGACGAGATCGCCGATCCGGAGTCGAAAATCCTCGACGTCAGGAAGTTCCTCATCCTCGTGGTCGTGCCTTCCCATCGGGACTCCGGCCGCCGAACGGCGGCTCGGGCAGCTCGGGAGCCGGTCAGCCATGCAGCCAGATCCGCAAAGGGCCGACTGGCTCGAAGCCATGGCGCACGGCGGTCGCCAGGCCATCGCCGCGCTCATAGCCGACCACCGGCAGGGTGGGGAACATCCAGTGCACAGCATCCAGTACTACCGGCCAGGCCACGTCAGGGCCCCCATCCTTTGAGAAGATGTTGGAGATTCCGACCACCTGGTCGCTGAGGCTCGCCACCGCTCCGGCGGACACTCCGCCGTCGGGGGAGTGCCCGCAGAGCACGAACGTGGTCGGGTCATCGAGTAGTTCGGGCCGGAAGAGGTCCGCAATTCCGTCCCCGTCGTCCCAGGCCAGTGCCCAGGCGCACAGCATGTCGGGGTCACCCGCCACGTCCCAGGCGAGATCCGACGCGGTGGCGGACGCACCCGCCGGGCGGTGGATCCACTGCGCCTCGAACAACACCTGGAAGCCAGCCTTCGTGAGGTCCAGGTCGGCGAAGCTGTCTTTGATGGAGGCGCCAGGCGCGGTGGTGTCGATCCGGTCCACCAGCGCGGCCGGGCGCGCGCCTGACACCAGCGTCACCGCGTCGGGGTAGTACAGCGGCGTGCGGACCGGGGCGGTCCACGCCTCATCTCCGAACTCGCTCGCCAAGCCATGCGATCGGCTCATCACTGCGCACCACTCGGCGTTGTTTCGGGCGGCGGCCTGGGCCAGGAATTGCTTCGGCGTCGTCACGAGTGCGGATCATGACTTGTCGAGACCTGGCTGGTCGAACGCTTTTCCGCTGCCCGCAGGATGGACGTCTCGCTGGGGATGGGGCCGGTTTCCCGGAGAACAACGTGATTGCCCACAGGCTGCGGCCACTGAGGTTCCTGCCCGCAGGAGTGGGGACACCTTCACCACTCCTCTACCGTCCCGGCTTCTCGGCGTGCTTTGAACCGTGACTCCCTATCGGTGATGAAACTCGACGTGACCTCATCCTGAAACCGGAGGAGGCGTTTGTCCCGTTGTACGAGCCAGGAGCGGATCCGTACGGGGCTTGGTCCGTGACCGCGGTGGGGCGTGCCGCGTTCAACCGAGCCAGGAACCTCGGCACATGGGGGCGCGGACGCGTGAGTACGGACAACATGATCGGTACAGGTGGTCAAACGAGCTCTCGGCGCAGGCGGCGATCCGAAGGCGGGGAGAATCCGGCCATCTGGGTCGGGTACGGCAAGCTGGCGAAGCTCTTCCGCACCAGGAAGGGACTCACCCAGCAGGAACTGGCCGATGCCGTCGGGTACTCCTCTGAGCAGGTGGCCTCCATCGAGCAAGGACGTCGGCCGGCGAAGGCCGCCTTCACGGAGGCGGCTGAGCGCGTCCTCGGAGCGGGCGGGGTGCTCGCGGAGCTTCAGGAGGACGTGGACAGGGCCAAACTGCCGGAGTTCTTCCAGGACTTCGCGTCGATCGAGGTTGAGGCGGTGAGTCGGTTCGATTACGACCCGTTGCTGGTGCCCGGGCTGCTGCAGACCGAGGGATACGCGCGGTCGCTCTTCTCGTCCCACTGCCCTCCATTGGACGATGAAACCCTCGAACTGCACACCGAAGCGCGCCTCAACCGCCAGAGGCTGCTGACGAGGACGCCGAAAGTGCAGCTCTCCTTCGTCATCGGCGAGGCGGCGCTCACCAATCCCATCGGCGGTAGCGAGGTGAGGCGGGAGCAGCTCCAGCATCTGCTCCAAGTTGGCTCACTGCGCAACGTCGAGTTGCAGGTTGTCCCGTGCAGCATCGGGTATCACCCTGGTCTCAACGGCGCCTTCGTCCTTCTGGAGACCCTGGAGCACAGGCATTACGGCTACATCGAAACGCAGGAAGTCGGCGTTGTGATCAGTGACCCGGCAAAGATCAGCACCCTTGGCTTGCGGTATGGCAAGCTGCGGTCGCAGGCTTTGAATGTCGGGGAGTCCGCACGTCACATCGAGCGACTTGCAGGAGCGGCATGAACAACGGTCAGAGCGCGAGGCACTGCGACTGGTTGGTCTGGCGGAAGAGTAGCTACAGCGGCTCGGGCGGCGGCAACTGCGTCGAAGTCGCCGAGGTGGCGGGCGAGATCCTCGTGCGGGACTCGAAGAACACCGCAGGAGCCAGGGTGCATGTCAGCCGGGAGGTCTGGGCGGCCTTTCTAGCCTGCTCCTGAGGTTGCTCCGTCTGCTGACCGCGTCACGGGAGTGGCCGGAGGGAACACCCGTGCATGGGGAATCGAATGAATGCGCGGAAACGTCCCGAAAGAGTGAAGTCA
Source organism: Streptomyces cyslabdanicus (assembly GCF_052663305.1). Lineage (NCBI taxonomy): Bacteria > Bacillati > Actinomycetota > Actinomycetes > Kitasatosporales > Streptomycetaceae > Streptomyces > Streptomyces cyslabdanicus. The sequence continues at coordinate 72,485 of NZ_JBQRUW010000001.1, read as the reverse complement.
CGCTAGATCGCTGACCGTTCACCCTCAGTACGTAATTCTTACCGGGTCCCAAGCATTCCTTTCTGGGGGTCCCACACCTTGAACGGCAACAACTTCCGTATGTCCGCCCGCCGTTGCGCCACCGCAGCCGCGGCCACCGTCCTGGCCGCCGGGCCGGTGACGCTGGTCGGCGCGGGATCCGCGCACGCGACCGGTGGGCAGGAAGGGCACGCGAGCGCCTCCGTCCTGCGCACCGGGCTGGACGTGTCCCTGCTCAACAAGACGGTGAACATCCCGCTCGCCGTCTCCCTCAACGAGGTCGAGGCGCCGCGGAGCGCGCAGCAGACCGCGCTGACCGCCAAGCTCGACGGCGTCGACGGCGGGAAGCCCTTCAGCGTGCTCCGCGCGGACGTGGCGAAGACCGACGCCACCGTCTCCGCGGACAAGGCGGAGGGCCTGGTCCAGCTGGCCCACGCCCGCATCCACGTCCCTGGCCTGCCCCGGCTGTCCCTGATCGAGGTCGACCAGGTCACGTCCAAGGCGACCTGCGAGGCCGGCGAGTCCCCGGTCGCCAGCAGCAACGTCCTGGGCTCCGTGACGGTACTCGGCAAGAGGGTCACGCTCAGCGCCGGCGGCACGACCGACGTCCGTGTCCCCGGCGTCGGCGAGGTCCGCCTGGACCTGTCGAAGCGGGAGACGACCTCCCGCACCGCCGCGGCGACGGCCCTGGAACTCAAGGTCTCCGTCAACCCGCTCAATCTGAACGTGGCCGAGGTGGAGGGCACCGTCACCCTCGCCAAGGCGACGTGCGAGTCCCCGACGGCGCCGGAGAAGGAGGCGGCCCCGCCCGCCGACCAGGGCGGCGACGACAAGCCCCAGGGCACCGAGGACAAGTCCGGGACCGACGACGTGAAGCCCCAGGCCGCCGCGGATGTGAAGCCGCAGACCGTCTCCGAGAAGAAGAACGTCGACCTGGCGGAGACGGGCGGCAGCTCCGTCACGCCGTACCTGGCGGCGGGCTCCGCCGTCCTGCTGGCGGCGGGAGGAGGCGCGCTGGCGGTGGCACGGCGGCGCCGCGGCTGACGGCCGGGCAGCCGAGCAGCCGGGCCTCAGGGCCTGTCCGACCGTTCGCGTCGCGGGCCCGGCAGGCCCGGCGGGAACGGTCGGACGGGCCCGGCGGCTCAGCCGGGGAGTCCTGGCCCAGCGGGACTCCCCGGCTCGGTGAGCCAGGGGCCGGTGGGCGGTGTCAGCGTCGAGCCCAGGGCGCGGACGAAGCCGTCCACCGTCCCCCCGTCCCGTACCGCGAGCCGCAGCCAGTCCTCGCCCAGTCCGGGGAACGTGTCCCCGCGCCGCACCGCGTATCCCAGGGCGCGCAGCCGTCGCCGTACGTCCGCCGCCCCCGGCATGCGCACCAGCACGAAGGGGCCCTCGGCCGGTCGCACCACCCGCACCCCGTGCTCCGCGAAGGAGGCCAGGCCCGCCACCAGGTGGGCCCGGTCCGCGGCGATGCGGCGGGCCGCGTCCTCCGCCTCCGCCAGCGCCCGCGGCTCCACGCACGCGACGGCCGCCGCCAGCGCGGGTGTGGACACGGGCCACAGCGGCTGGGCCCGCTCCAACTCGGCGATCACCTCGGGTGACGACAGCACGTAGCCGATCCGCAGCCCCGCGAGACCCCACGTCTTGGTCAGGCTGCGCAGCACCACCAGGCCGGGCACGTCCGTCCGCCCCGCCAGTGCCTCCCGCTCGCCCGGCACCGCGTCCATGAAGGCCTCGTCGACCACCAGCACCCGCCCCGGGCGGGCCAGTTCGGTGAGCACAGAGGCCGGGTGCAGTACCGACGTCGGGTTGGTCGGGTTGCCGACCACCACCAGGTCCGCGTCCTCGGGGACGGCCGCCGGATCGAGCCGGAAGCCGTCCTCCGCCCGCAGCAGCACCCGGTCCACCGCGTGCCCCGCGTCCCGCAGCGCCGCCTCCGGCTCGGTGAACTGCGGGTGCACGACGACCGGCCGCCGCACCTTCAACGCCCGCGCCAGCAGCACGAACGCCTCCGCGGCCCCCGCCGTCAGCAGCACCCGCTCCACCGGCAGCCCGTGCCGCGCCGCCACCGCCGCCCGCGCGGCCCGCCCGTCCGGGTAGGCGGCGAGATTGGTCAGCGAGGCGGCGATCCGGTCGCGCAGCCACGCCGGCGGCGTGTCCGCCCGTACGTTCACGGCGAGGTCGATCAGGGCCGCCCCGTCGTCGCGCATCTCGGCGTCCCCGTGGTGCCGCAGATCGTGCCCGGCCGGCACCGCGTCCTCAGTGCGCATGGGAGTGCGCGTGTCCATGGCCGTGGTGGTGATGCCCGTCGTCGTCCGGGTGGAAGTGCGGCTGCTGCGGCAGCCCCACCTTGTCCTCGAAGCCCGGCAGCGCGATCCGGTACACGCACGAGTCGCAGTTCATCCGCAGATCGCCCTTCACCGCCTCCTCGTACCGTTCCATCACCAGGTCCAGCAGCTCCGGATCCGGCCCGATGACGTCCGCCGAGCGCACGTCGGCCTCCGGGCGCGCGGCGGCCCAGTCCGCCGTCTGCCGCCGTACCCGGTCCGGCAGGATGCCCGTGAACAGGAAGTAGGGGAGGACCACGATCCGCCGCGCCCCCAGCCGCACGCACCGGTCCAGCCCGCTCGGCACGTCCGGTGCCGCCAGCGACACGAAGGCCGTCTCCACGCCCACGTATCCGCGCCCCTCCCACAGCAGCCGCGCCGCCTTGTGCACCTCGGCGTTGGCGTCCGGGTCGGTCGAGCCGCGCCCCACCAGCAGCACCGTCACCTCGGAGCGGTCCCAGGAGGGATCGACCGCCTCGTCCAGGCGTCGCTCCAGCACGCTCAGCAGTGAGGGGTGCGGGCCCAGCGGCCGGCCGTAGGTGTACGAGATCCCCGGGTGCCGTTCCTTCTCGCGGGTCAGCGCCGCCGGGATGTCGCCCTTGGCGTGCCCGGCGGACACCAGCATCAGCGGTACGGCGGCGAACCGTCGCACGCCCCGCTCGACCAGCTCGGCGACGGCCTCGCCCAGCGGCGGCGGGGACAGCTCGATGAACCCGCCCGCGACGGGCAGTTCGGGGTGGCGGCGCCCCAACTCCCGTACGAAGGCGCGGAACGCCTCGGCTCCGGCGTCGTCCCGGGTGCCGTGACCGGCGACGAGCAGGGCAGGCGGCGGCGGGGTGGTCACAGGGTCTCCTCAAGCGAAGTGGGGTGGTACAGCAAGGCGTTGAGCGCGGCCGCGGCGACCGCCGAACCGCCCTTCTCGGACACGTTGCTCACGGCGGGCAGCCCGCTCTCGCGCAACGCGGCCTTGGACTCGGCCGCGCCGACGAAGCCGACGGGCAGGCCGATGACGAGCGCGGGGGAGGCGTCCAGCCTCAGCAGCTCCTCGAGGGCGGTCGGCGCGCAGCCGATCACCCAGAGCGCGCCGGGGCCGACGTCCTCGTAGGCCAGCCGGACGGCGTGCGCGGAACGGGTCATCCCGGGTCCCGACCTGGCGTCCTTGAGCCGGCAGACGGTCTCGCGCCGGGTGATCCCGGCGGCCACCATCTCCACGTCCACGACCACGGGCGCGCCCGCGTGCAGCGCCGCGTGGGCCGTCACCAGCTCGCTCTCGTCCATGACGAGGTCCGAGGCGTACTCCAGGTCGGCGGAGGAGTGGACGACCCGCTCCACCACCGCCCGGGTCAGCGGCGCGAAGTGCGAGGTGTCCAGGCGGGCGCGCAGCCGCCGGAAGGACTCCTGCTCGATCGGGTGGACCACGCGGTTCACCGGTTCTCCTCCTGTGAGTGGCCCTGCCAGCGGTAGCCGCGCGGCGTGACCATGCGCCCCGCGATCTCACGGGTCGCGGTGTTGCCCACGGTCACGACCGTCATCATGTCGACCGTCGCCGGGTCCAGAGCGGCCAGCGTGGTGACCCGGCTGGACTCGCCGGGCCGCGAGGCGTTGCGTACGACACCGACCGGCGTCGTCGGCTCCCGGTGCCCGGCGAGGATCGCCAGCGCCTTCGGCAGCTGCCAGTCCCGGCCCCGGGAGCGGGGGTTGTAGAACGTCACGACGAGATCCGCCTCGGCCGCCGCTCGCACCCGCCGCTCGATGACCTCCCACGGCGTGTGCAGGTCGGAGAGGCTGATCGACACGTGGTCGTGCCCGAGCGGCGCACCGAGGATCGCACCGGCCGCGAGCGCCGCCGTGACTCCCGGAACCCCGACCACGTCGATGTCGTCGGACGCCTCGGCGAGCGCGGGGGAGGCCATGGCGTACACCCCGGCGTCGCCGCTGCCGATCAGCGCGACGGCGTGCCCGCGCCGGGCCTCGGCGACCGCCGTGCGCGCCCGCTCCTCCTCCGCGCCCAGGCCCGACTGGAGGATCCGGGTGCCGGGCCGCAGCAGGTCGCGGATCTGGTCGACGTACTGGTCGAGCCCCACGAGGACGGAGGCGCGTCGCAACTCCGCCTGCGCGCGCGGCGTGAGCAGGTCCCGGGCGCCAGGCCCGAGCCCGACGACCGCGAGCCGCCCGCGCCCCGGCCGTCGTACGACCGCGCAGGTGGCCATCGCGGGTGCGCCGTCGGCGCGCTCCGACTTCCGCTTGGGCACGAGGAGTTCACCGCCGCGCACGAGCGCGGCGGCCTCCGCGACCGACGGGGTGCCGACGGCGGCGAGCGGTGCCCGTGACGGGTTGGGCACGTCGACGGCCGCCAACTCCTCGGCGGAGTGGGTCACCAGGGGCACCCTGAGCCGCCGGGCCGCCTCGACGAGTCCTGGCTCCTCGGCCTTGGCGTCGACCGTGGCCAGTTCGGCGAGCGACGCCGGGGACAGGCCGGCGTCCCGCAACGCGCCCTCGACGAGGCCCAGTACCTCCTCGACGGGTGCGCCCCGGGAGGCGCCGACGCCCACCACCAGGGTCGGCGGCCGCAGGACGACCTCCCGCTCGGCGGGGGCGGTGGCACGGTCGGTGACCCGGATCGTGGACGCGCCCTCGGCGGCGACCGGCAGCGGCGGCAGCGGCCAGCGCACCTGCGCGTCCAGCGCGACCGGCTCCCCGTCGAGCAACGCCCGCGAGACCCCGGCGACATCGCCCTCCACCGGAAGCCCGAGCGTGTCCAGGCCGGGCAGCCCCACGGCGTCCGTCGCGGTCGTCACGACCGGCTCGGCGTCCAGCACCGCGCCCACCGCGCGGGCCAGTTCGTTGGCCCCGCCGGCGTGCCCGCCCACCAGGGACACCGCGAACCGGCCGCCCTCGTCGACGCACACCACACCCGGGTCGGAGGCCTTCTCGGCCAGCAGCGGTGCGATCAGCCGTACGACCGCCCCCGTCGCCAGGAAGCACACCAGCTGCCCGCACTCGGCGAAGGCGGCCCGCACGGCGTCCCCGACGGGCCCTTCGTACACCCGGGTACGGTCCGGCCAGGCCGCGGCCAGCCGGTCCCGGGCGGTCGCACCCGCCGCCGTGGCGGAAATGAGGCCGATCACTCAGGGACTCCTTCACAAAGCGCCGGGGGCCGCGTGCCCCACAGCAGGAAGACAGGGTTGGTGGCCGCGAGCCGGGTCACGTCGCCCGGCAGCGGCGCGAGCCGCGAGGACTGGAGCAGCACGCCGTCGCAGGTGAGCCCGGCGGCGGCCAGCGCCTCGCGGACGGCAGGCACCCGGTCGAGCGCCGCCACGGCGACCACGACGGTCCGCCGGGCCCGCCGCGCGCACGCGGTCACCACGGTGGGCAGCGCGCGCCCGCCGCCGCCGACGAACACCGCGTCGGGGTCGGCGAGCCCGTCCAGCGCCTGTGGCGCGGTCCCGTGCACCACCGACACGTCCACGGCGTGCGCCGCCGCGTTGGCGCGGATCCGCTCCACACCGTCGGCCGTCCGCTCGACGGCGGTGACGGCGGCGCCGAGCCGGGCGCACTCCACGGCGACCGACCCTGAGCCCGCGCCCACGTCCCAGACCAGGTCGCCGAGGCGCGGCCCGAGCCGGGCCAGCGCCAGGGCGCGCACCTCGAACTTGGTGATCATCGAGTCGCGGTGGGCGAACTCGCTCTCCTCCAGGGCCCATCGGGACGGGCCGGCCGGTGGCCCCGCGACCGTGCGCAACGGCCAGGGCGCCCGCGCCCCGGCCAGGCACAGCACCACGTTCACCGCCGTGCCCCAGTCGCGGGCCGCGGCCTCGGCGGGGGTGAGCCGTTCCACGCGCTCGCCCGCCGGATCGCCCAGCGCGGTGGCGACGACCAGGACCCGCTCGTCGCCGCGGGTGCCGGCCAGCGCGGCCCCCAGCTCGGCGGGCCCGGCCCCCGGCCCGGTCAGCACGGCGACCTTCCCACGCGCGCGGCACACGTTCACCGCCGTCCGCAGATCCCGCCCGTGCGCGCTGACCACCACCGCGTCGTCCCAGGGCAGCCCGATCCGCGCGAAGGCGGCGGCGACGGAGGAGACACCGGGACGGACGTCGAGCAGCCCGGGCCCGAACCGCTCGGCGAGCGCCCGTACGATCCCGAAGAAGCCGGGGTCCCCGGAGGCCAGCACGAGCACGGGCCGCTCCTCCGCGACGTACTCCCCGATGGTGTCGAGCGCGGGCGCCAGCGGACCGAGAACGACCTGTTCGGCGTCCGCCGGCAGGCGTACGGCGTCCAGGTGCCGCCGCGCGCCCACGACGAGCCCGGTGCCGTCCGGCACCCGGGTGCCGGACGCCGCCCCGGTGCCCGTGCCGACGACCGTGATCACGTGCGCGCACCCCGCGCGCGCAGGGCCTTGCGGGCCTCGGGGTCGGCCTTGCGGTGGCCGTGGAAGTGACCGGGGTGGTACAGGTGCGAGCGGGTGCCGCGGGCGTCGAGGGCCGGGCCGACCAGGAACAGCGTGTGCTTCCACAGCTTGTGCTCCTTGACGGTCTCCTCCAGCGTGCCGATCGTGCAGGTGACGATCAGCTCCTCCGGCCAGGTCGCCTGGTACGCGACCACGACCGGCGTGGACGTCGGGTAGCCGCCCTCCAGCAGCTCCCGCACCAGCTGGCCGCTGCGCGCCGCCGACAGGAACACCGCCATGGTGGTGCCGTGCCGGGCGAACTCGCGCACCTCCTCACCGGGCGGCATCGGCGTCTTCCCGCCACCGAGCCGGGTCAGCACGACCGACTGCGCCACCTCCGGGATCGTCAGCTCCCGGCGGGCCAGCGCGGCGACGGCCGAGAAGGACGAGACGCCGGGCACGACCTCCGTCGCGATGCCGATGTCCGCGCACCGGTCGAGCTGCTCCTGCGTGCCGCCCCACAGCGCCGGGTCGCCGGAGTGGACACGGGCCACTCTCAGCCCCTGGGCGTGCGCCCGCTCGTACACGGCGACGACGTCCTCAAGGGACAGGGCCGCCGAGTCCAGGATCTCCGCGTCCTCGCGCGCGTGCTGGAGCACCTCGGCCTGCACCAGGCTGGCCGCCCAGATCACCACGTCGGCCTCGGCGATCGCGCGGGCGGCACGGAACGTCAGCAGGTCGGCGGCGCCGGGGCCGGCACCGACGAAGGTCACCTTGCCGGTCGGGGCATCGGCCATGGGATCGGGTCCTCTCATGCGAAATGTCCTGGTATGCAGTGATGTGGTAGTGGCCGGATGTGCGCGATCGGGGCCCGATCGGATAGCAAGGGCACATGGCGGTCTTCGTCGCGCTCGGCGCGTTCCTGATGACGCTGGCCGGCGGCTGGACGGCACAGCGGGTGACCGACCGTCGCCACCTGGTCCTGGGACTGGCGGGCGGCCTGATGCTGGGCGTGGTCGGCCTGGACCTGCTGCCCGAGGCGCTGCGCGCGGCCGACCGGGAGGTGTTCGGCGTACCGGCGGCCCTGCTGCTGTTCGTGGCCGGGTTCCTGCTGGCCCACCTGGTGGAGCGTCTGCTGGCCGCGCGGCAGGCCGCGCACGGCGGCGACGAGCGGCACAACCACCGCGCCCCCGAGGTGGGCCTGACGGCGGCGGCCGCCATGGTCGGTCACAGCGCCATGGACGGCGTCGCCATAGGGGCCGCCTTCCAGGTGAACAACGGCATGGGCACCGCGGTCGCGCTCGCCGTCATCGCCCACGACTTCGCCGACGGCTTCAACACGTTCACCCTCACCAGCCTGTACGGCAACGCGCGCCGCAAGGCCGTCGCCATGCTCGTCGCGGACGCCGTGGCCCCCATGGTGGGCGCCGCCGCGACCACGCTCGTCAGCATCCCGGAGTGGTTCCTCGGCGGCTATCTCGGCCTCTTCGGCGGGGCGCTGCTCTACCTCGCCGCGGCCGAGATCCTTCCCGAGGCCCACCACGAGCACCCCGCCCGCTCGACCCTGCTGTGCACGGTCGCGGGCGTGGCCTTCATCTGGGTGGTGGTCGGCCTGGCGGCCTGACCGGTGCCGGCGCGCGCGGGTACGGCTCACAGCTTGCCGCCCCGCCCGCCCTCGCGCCGCGCGGGCGCGATGAGCGTCGACAGGTACGGCAGTGGCCCCCCGTCGAGCTCCGACGCCGGCCGGATCGACTCCTCCGGCAGCCCCAGCGCCGACCCCCACACCGCGTCGTCGAGCCGCCCGCTGTCCCGCAGCGCCTCGGCCACCTCCCGCGCCTGCCGCCCGAACTTGTACGCCACGACGGTCCCTGGCCCGCTCAGCGCCTCCTTGAGCACGGCGGCCCCCGCGGTGACCGGCACCAGGGTCAGCGGCTCGGTGCCCTCGGTCAGCACGGCCCCCGAACGCGCCGCCAGATCCTGCATCGCGGTGATCCCGGGCACCGTCTCCACCACGGTCCCCGGCACCAGGGCGGCGACGGTCTGCGCGAGATAGGTGAAGGTCGAGTAGACGTTGGGATCGCCGATGGTGGCGAAGGCGACCGTGCCGCGGTCCTCGAGCAGCCCGGCGACCCGCTGCCCGGCCGCGTCCCAGGCGGCCTCCCGCCGCGCCCGGTCCGACCGCTCGTTCAGCGCGAACACCACCCGGACGACCTTCTCCGAGGGCACGTAGTGCAGCACGGTCGCCTCGGCACGCCCGGGCTCCCCGCCGTCCGTTCCGTCGGACGCGCCCATGACGGGCACCACGACGACGTCCGCGGCACGCAGGGCGTTGACGCCCTTGACGGTCACCAGCTCCGGATCGCCGGGACCCACCCCGACTCCGATCAACCTGCTGCTCATGACGTCCGGCACCTCTCGACGAACCGACGGGCGACACCGGGCGCGGCGGCCCAGTGCGTGTGCAGATAACTCGCGTGCACGTTCCGCTGTACGAAGCCTTCGACCCGCCGCTCGGGGACGCGCACACCCCAGGCGGGGGCCGCCGCTCCCGTCCCCGAGCCGGGCTCGACGGCGGTCCGGTGGAACTCGTGCCCCCGCATCCGCTCCCCGGCCCCGGCCAGCACGCTGTCGCTCACGGCCACGGCGTCCCGGTAGCCGAGCGTGAGCCGCCCGGTCATCCGCGCCGAGGCGTCCAGCACCCCGCACATCGGCTGCCCGTCCAGCTCCCGGCACAGATACAGCAGCCCGGCACACTCGGCGGCGACGGGAGCACCACCGAGCGCGAGCCCGGCGACGGCCCCGCGCAACGGCTCGTTGGCGGACAGCTCCGCCGCGTACACCTCGGGAAACCCGCCCCCGACGACCAGCCCGCGGGTCCCCTCGGGCAGCCGCTCGTCCCGCAGCGGGTCGAAGGGCACCACCTCGGCCCCGGCGGCGCCGAGCAACTCGGCGTGCTCGGCGTAGGAGAAGGTGAAGGCGGACCCGCCGGCGACGGCGACCCTCGGCCTCTCCCGGGGCTCCTCACCACCCGGGGAGGGCAGCGCCCCGGCCGCGTCCCAGGCCGCGCACGACAACGTCCCCGCGCCGCGCGCCAGCGCGACCAGCGCCTCCAGATCGCACCCGCCGGCGACCTGCGCCGCCATCGCCGCCACCGCGTCCACGGCCGCCGCCCGCCGCTCGGCGACCGGCACCAGACCGAGATGACGGGACGGCGTGTCCACCTGCTCGACCCGGCGCAGAACCCCCAGCACGGGCACCCCGACCGAGTCCAGCGCCTCGCGCAGCAGCGCCTCGTGCCGGTCGGAGGCCACCTTGTTGAGGATCACGCCCCCGACCCGTACCTCGGGGTCCCAGGTCACGAACCCGTGGACCAGCGCCGCCACCGACCGGGACTGCGCCGACGCGTCGACGACCAGCACCACCGGCGCCCGCAGCAGCTTCGCCACCTGCGCGGTGGACGCCAGCTCACCCTCCCCGGCGGCCCCGTCGTACAGCCCCATCACGCCCTCGACGACGGCGATGTCGCACCCGCGCGCACCGTGCAGGAACAGCGGCCCGATCAGCTCGGGCCCGCACAGGTACGCGTCCAGGTTGCGCCCCACCCGCCCGGTGGCGAGCGCGTGATACCCGGGGTCGATGTAGTCCGGGCCGACCTTGTGCGGGGACACGGCAAGCCCCCGCCCGGCGAGCGCGGCCATCAGCCCCGTGGCGACGGTGGTCTTGCCGCTGCCGGAGGCCGGCGCGGCGATGACCAAGCGGGGAACAGACGAGGACATCACCACTCGATGCCCCTCTGCCCCTTCTGCCCGACGTCCATCGGATGCTTGACCTTGGACATGTCGGTGACGAGGTCGGCGAGGTCGACCAGTTCCTGCGGCGCGTTCCGCCCGGTGATCACGACATGCTGGGTACCCGGCCGGTTCCGCAGCACGTCCACGACCTCGGCGGTGTCCACCCAGCCCCAGTGCATCGGGTACGCGAACTCGTCGAGCACGTACAGCCGGTACGTCTCGGCGGCCAGGTCCCGCTTGACCTGCTCCCAGCCCTCGCGCGCCTTCTGCTCGTTGTCCATCTGCGCGTCGCGCTGCACCCAGGACCAGCCCTCGCCCATCTTGTGCCAGTCGACGGACCCGCCCTCGCCGGAGTCGCCGAGCACCCGCAGCGCGCGCTCCTCGCCGACCCGCCACTTCGCCGACTTGACGAACTGGAACACCCCGATCGGCCAGCCCTGGTTCCAGGCGCGCAGCGCCAGACCGAAGGCGGCGGTGGACTTGCCCTTGCCGACGCCGGTGTGCACGACGACCAGCGGCCGGTTGCGCCGCTGACGCGTCGTCAGCCCGTCGTCGGGTACGGCACTCGGCTGTCCCTGCGGCATTAGGCGGCCCTCCTTGACGTTCCTTGGACGTCCCTGACGAGACCGGCGATGCTGTCCGCGCGCAGCTCGTCCAACGTCACGGCCGTGCCGTCCAGTTCACCCGCGAGCTGTCCGGCGAGCCCCAGCCGTACCGGCCCCGACTCGCAGTCCACGACCACGGACGCGGTCCCCTCGGCCGCCAGCAGCCGCGCCGCACGCCCGGCGAGGGCGACCGGCTCGGGACCGCCGGTGGCCCGTCCGTCGGTCACCACCACGACCAGGGCCCGCCGCGCGGGGTCCCGCAGCCGCTCGATCCGCAGCACCTCGTGCGCCTTGAGCAGCCCGGCCGCCAGCGGAGTGCGCCCGCCCGTGGGCAGCGACTCCAGGCGGGCCGCGGCGGCGTCGACGGACGAGGTCGGCGGCAGCGCGACCTGTGCGTCCTTGCCGCGGAAGGTCACCAGGCCCACCTTGTCGCGCCGCTGGTAGGCGTCGAGGAGCAGGGACAGCACGGCACCCTTCACGGCGCTCATGCGCTGCCGGGCGGCCATGGACCCGGAGGCGTCGACCACGAACAGGACGAGGTTCCCCTCGCGCCCCTCGCGGGTCGCCTGCCGCAGATCGTCCCGGCGGACTACCAGCCCCGGCCCGGACCGCCCACGCGCCACCTGGTGCGGGGCGGCGGCCTGCACGGTGGCCGCCAAGTGCAGCTTGGTCAGGGCGCCTTGGGGCCGTCGGGCCCCGATCGTGCGCCCGTGCTCGGTCCGCGCCCGCGAACGCCGCCCGGCGGCACCCTCGCCGAGGCCGGGCACGCTCAGCACCTTGGTACGGAACGGCTCGGAGGCGCGTACGGGGGACTGCTCACCGGCGCCGGCCCCGGAGGGCTGCGGCTCGCCGCCGCCGTCGCCGGCCTCGGGCTGTGCGGCGGTGTCACCGTCCTGCGGGCCGCCGTCGTCATCGGGGGCGGGCTGCCCGCCGCCACCGCCGGGTCCGTCGGGATCGGGGTCGGGATCGTCGTCCTCCGAGCCCCCGAACTCCTGGAGGGTCTCGTCGAGCTTGTCCTCGTCCAGGCCCGGCGCGTCGAAGGGGTTGCGGCGCCTGCGGTGCGGGAGGGCCAGCAGCGCGGCCTGCCGGACGTCCTCGGCGAGCACGTCGGTCCGCCCGGCCCAGGCGGCCAGCGCGGTGGCGGTACGCGCCATCACGATGTCGGCGCGCATCCCGTCCACCTCGAAGGCAGCACAGGTCGCGGCGATCTGCCGCAGCGCGCCATCGCCCAGCCGGACCTGCGACAGCAGCTCCCGCGCGGCCACGATCCGCTGCCGTACGGCGGCCTCCTCGTCGGCCCAGCGCGCGGCGAAGGCGGCGGGATCGTCGTCGTAGGCGAGTCGCCTGCGTACGACCTCCACCCGCTGGTCGGGCTCGCGCGAGGCCGCGACCTCGACGGTGAGCCCGAACCGGTCGAGCAGCTGTGGCCGCAGCTCGCCCTCCTCCGGGTTCATGGTCCCGACGAGCAGGAACCGGGCGGCGTGCCGTACGGAGACGCCCTCACGCTCGACGTACGAGGCACCCATGGCGGCGGCGTCCAGCAGCAGGTCCACGAGGTGGTCGTGCAGCAGGTTGACCTCGTCCACGTACAGGATTCCCCGGTGCGCGTCGGCGAGCAGGCCCGGCTCGAAGGCCTTCACGCCCTCGGCGAGCGCCCGCTCGATGTCGAGCGCGCCCACGAGCCGGTCCTCCGAGGCGCCGACGGGAAGTTCGACCATCCGCGCCGGCCGCGTCGTACCGGCCCCCGGCTCGTGCGGCCCGTCCGGGCAGGCGGGGTCGGGCGATCCGGGGTCACAGGAGAAACGGCACCCGGGGACGACGTCCACCTGGGGCAGCAGCGCCGACAGCGCGCGCACCGCCGTGGACTTGGCGGTGCCCTTCTCGCCTCGCACCAGTACTCCGCCGACCGCCGGGGAGACGGCGTTCAGCAGCAGTGCGAGCCGCAGGTCGTCCTGTCCGACGACAGCCGTGAACGGAAACGGGGTGGTCACTTGTCCTCGCCCTCCAAGTCGCCCTCCAGCTCCAGGTAGGTGGCCCGAAGCCGCTCCAGCGTGTCCGCGTCCGGCTCCGCCCACAGCCCGCGGTCGGCCGCTTCCAGCAGTCGCTCGGTGATGCCGCGCAGCGCCCACGGGTTGGACTTCGTCATGAAGTCCCGGTTCTCGGCGTCGAAGACGTACTCGGCCGACAACTTCTCGTACATCCAGTCGTCGACCACGCCCGCCGTGGCGTCGTAGCCGAAGAGGTAGTCCACGGTCGCCGCCATCTCGAAGGCGCCCTTGTAGCCGTGCCGGCGCATGGCCGCCATCCAGCGGGGGTTGACCACCCGGGCACGGAAGACGCGGTGCGTCTCCTCGCCCAGCGTCCGCGTCTTCACCTGGTCCGGTACGGCGGAGTCCCCGACGTACGCCTCCGGGCTCGCCCCCGTCAGGTGCCGCACCATGGCCACCATGCCGCCGTGGTACTGGAAGTAATCATCCGCGTCCGCGATGTCATGTTCACGGGTGTCGACGTTCTTCGCCGCCACCGCGATCCGCCGGAACGCCGTCTCCATGTCCCCGCGCGCCGCCCGCCCGTCGAGCCCGCGGCCGTAGGCGTAGCCGCCCCAGACCGCGTACACCTCGGCGAGGTCGGCGTCACTGCGCCAGTTGCGCGCGTCGATCAGTGGGAGCAGACCCGCGCCGTACGCGCCCGGCTTGGAGCCGAAGATGCGGGCCGTGGCGCGGCGCCGGTCGCCGTGTTCGGCGGTGTCCTCGTCGGCGTGGGCCTTGACGAAGTTCCGGTCGGCGGGCTCGTCCAGCTCGGCCACCGCCCGTACCGCGTCGTCGATCAGGCCGACCACGTGCGGGAACGCGTCCCGGAAGAAGCCCGAGATGCGGACCGTCACGTCGACGCGCGGCCGGCCCAGCTCCTCCAGGGAGACCACCTCGAAGCCGGTCACCCGGCGCGAGGCGTCGTCCCACACCGGGCGGCAGCCCAGCAGTGCCAGGATCTCGGCGATGTCGTCGCCCTGCGTGCGCATCGCGGACGTACCCCAGACCGTCAGGCCGACCGACTTCGGGTACGCGCCGGTGTCCTGGAGATAGCGGGCCACCAGCGAGTCCGCGAGCGACTGGCCGACCTCCCAACTCAGCCGGGACGGGATCGCCTTGGGGTCGACCGAGTAGAAGTTGCGCCCGGTCGGCAGCACGTTGACCAGGCCCCGGGTCGGCGAGCCGGACGGGCCGGCGGGGACGTAACCGCCGTCCAGTGCCCGCAGGATGTGCCCGATCTCGTCCGTCGTACGGGCCAGTCGCGGTACGACCTCGGTGCAGGCGAACTCCAGCACGGCCGTGGCGTCCGGGAGTTCGGTGCCCAGCACGTCCCGTACGAGCGCGGGACCCGCGTCGGCCGCCCAGCCGCGCTCCTCCATGCCCTCGGCGATCCGCCGGCACAGCTGCTCCAGCAGGTCGATGGCGTCCGCCGCCGTGCGCGAGGGGCCCTCCACCAGGTCCGTCAGCTCCACCGGCACCTTCACCGCGGCGCCCGGCTCGGCCAGCAACTCCTTCTCCACCAGGCCGAAGTGCTCCGCGAGACAGGCCCGCAGCCCCGGCAGCGCGTTCGCCTGCCCGCCCCACACCTGGGAGGCGCGCAGCACGGCCAGCACCAGGTTCACGCGCGGCTCGCCGACCGGTCCGCCGCCCAGGATGTGCAGACCGTCCCTGATCTGCACGTCCTTGATCTCGCAGAGATAGCCGTCGATATGCATCACGAACTCGTCGAAGTCGCCGTCGTCCGGCTGCTCGTCCACATGCAGGTCGTGGTGGAGCTCGGCTGCCTTGACCAGGGTCCAGATCTGCGCCCGTACGGCCGGTGCCTTGACCGGGTCCAGATCGGAGACCAGCGCGTACTCGTCGAGGAGCTGCTCCAGCTTGGCCAGGTCGCCGTAGGTGTCCGCGCGCGCCATCGGCGGGACGAGGTGGTCGACGACCGTGGCGTGCCCGCGCCGCTTGGCCTGGGTTCCCTCTCCGGGGTCGTTGACGATGAAGGGGTAGATCAGCGGCAGGTCGCCGAGGACCGCGTCCGGGGCGCACCCGCCGCTCAGCCCCAGGCCCTTGCCCGGCAGCCACTCCATCGTGCCGTGCTTGCCCATGTGGACGACGGCGTCGGCGCCGAAAGAGTTCTCCAGCCAGCGGTAGGCCGCCATGTAGTGGTGCGACGGCGGCATGTCGGGGTCGTGGTAGATCGCGATCGGGTTCTCGCCGAAGCCGCGCGGCGGCTGGATCATCACCACGACGTTCCCGAACTGGAGGGAGGCGAGGACGATGTCGTCGCCGTCGACGTACAGGCTGCCCGGCGGTTCGCCCCAGGTCTCCAGCATGGCGTTTCGCAGTTCGGGGTCCAGGGTGTCGAACCACGCCCGGTA
Source organism: Streptomyces cyslabdanicus (assembly GCF_052663305.1). Lineage (NCBI taxonomy): Bacteria > Bacillati > Actinomycetota > Actinomycetes > Kitasatosporales > Streptomycetaceae > Streptomyces > Streptomyces cyslabdanicus. The sequence goes on along the minus strand of NZ_JBQRUW010000001.1, from coordinate 56,958 downwards.
GTCCGCGAGCGGCACCCGTGCGGGCGCGGCGGCCAGCTGGTCCTCGGTCAGCCACTCGACGTCGTGGCCGCCGGCCTCGATGAGCCGGTGGATCAACTCGTCGCCGTTGTCCGGGTATTCCGTGAGGGAGTATCCGGCGTCCCGGAGCGCGTCGAGCACCCGCACCGCCGAGGCGGGGGTGTCGAGGCCGACGGCGTTGCCGACCCGGGAGTGCTTGGTCGGATAGGCGGTGAAGACCAGCCCGAGCTTCTTCTCGGCGTTCGGCTTGTGTCCGAGCCGCGCGTGCCGTACGGCGATCCCGGCGACCCGGGCGGCCCGCTCGGGGTCGGCCGCGTACACCGGCACGTCGTCCGGGCCCTGCTCCTTGAAGGAGAACGGGACGGTGATCAGCCGCCCGTCGAACTCCGGGATGGCGACCTGCATGGCCGCGTCCATGGGGGACAGCGCGGCGTCGGACTCGTCCCACGCGGCGCGCGAGGAGGTCAGGCAGAGCCCTTGCAACACCGGGATGTTCAGGTCCGCGAGCGCCCCGATGTCCCAGGCCTCCTCGTCTCCGCCCGCCGACGCCTGCGAGGCGTGGGTGCCCCCGGCCGCGAGGACGGTGGCGACCAGGGCGTCGGCGCGTCCGAGGATCTCGTACAGTCCGGCGTCCGCGCCGCGCAGCGAACCGCAGTAGACGGGAAGGGCGTTGGCGCCGTGCGCCTCGATCGCGTCGCACAGGGTGTCCACGAACGCGGTGTTGCCGCTGAGTTCGTGGGCGCGGTAGAAGAGCACGCCGACGGTCGGGCGGCCTTCCACGAAGGCGCGTTCGCCGTGGACGCCGTACTCCGGCATCCGCTGCGGCTCCTCGAAGCCCTCACCGGTCAGCAGCACCGTGTCGGACAGGAACCGGGCGAGTTCCGCGAGGTTCTCCGGGCCGCCCTCGACGAGGTACTTCAGCGCCTCCGCCACGACTCCGGCCGGCACCGACGACTCGGCCATCAGCTCGGCGTCCGGTACGGCCTCTCCGCCCAGCAGCACCGTCGGGACGCCGGAGGCCCTCAGCGCGGCGAGCCCGTCCTCCCAGGCGCGCTTGCCGCCGAGCAGCCGTACGACGGCGATGTCCGCGCCGTCGAGCAGCGCCGGAAGCTCCTCGCCGACGTCCACGCGGGTCGGGTTGCCGATCCGGTAGGAGGCCGCCGAGGCTCGGGCGGCGAGCAGATCGGTGTCGGCGGTCGACAACAACAACACTGTGCTCATGCGGGCGCTCCCGGTGGAATGAAAGGCAGTCCTTGCGGCGCGCCGGACTCGATGAGCCGCCACAGCGCGTCCGTGTCCGCGTGCTGTTCGATCAGGTCGCCGAGCCGGTCGAGCTGCTCCTCGCGCAGTGCGGCGAACGAGGTGTCGGGCGCCGGCACGAAACGCCGGCCGGCGGCGGCCGCCACCTCGCGCAGGAAGGCCCGGCGGAAGCCGTCCGACTCCAGGGAGCCGTGCCAGTGGGTGCCCCAGACGGCACCGACCCGGCACCCGTCCAAGAAGGGACTTCCGCCGGTGACTTCGGCGACCCCGTGGTGGATCTCGTACCCCTCGACCCGTTCGCCGAGGGCTTCGCCCTGCGGCCGGGTGAGGGTCTTCTCGCGGGCGAACCGGACGCGTACGGGCAGCAGTCCGAGGCCGTCCACGTGTCCGGCCCGCGACTCGACGTCGTCCTCGACGTGCTCGCCGAGGAGCTGGAAGCCGCCGCAGATGCCGAGTACGGGCCGCCCGTCCGCCGCCCTTCTCGCGAGGGCGCGCGCGAGCCCGCGCTCCCGCAGCCACTCCAGCGCCCTGACCGTGCCCCGCGTGCCGGGTACGACGACGAGGTCGGCGTCGGTCAGTTCCTCGGGTCGGTCCACGAACCGCACGACGACGCCCGGTTCGGCGGCGAGCGCGTCGACGTCGGTGAAGTTGGACATCAGCGGCACGGCGCAGACGGCGACCCGCAGCACGTCCTCGCCGACCGGCGGCGCCACGGTGGACTCCCGCACGGCGCCCCGCAGGGAGACCCTCAGCCCGTCTTCCTCGTCGATGCCGAGCCCGTGCCGGAACGGCAGCACGCCGTACGTACGCCGTCCGGTGAGCCCGTGCAGCATGTCGAGGCCGGGTTCGAGCAGGGAGACGTCGCCGCGGAACTTGTTGACGAGGAACCCGGCGACGAACTCCTGGTCCTCGGGCGACAGCAGGGCGAGCGTGCCGAAGAAGGAGGCGAACACCCCGCCGCGGTCGATGTCGCCGACGACGAGCACGGGCAGCCGCGCGCCGCGCGCGATCCCCATGTTGACGATGTCGGTGCGGCGCAGGTTGATCTCCGCCGGGCTGCCCGCCCCCTCGCAGATCACCGCGTCGTACGTGCTCCGCAGCTCGGCGAGGCAGTCGAGGACGGTGCCGAGAAGCTTCTGCTGCCGCCCGCCGTGGTAGCCGCGGGCACTCATCTCTCCCACCGGCTTCCCCAGCAGCACCACCTGGCTGCTCTGCTCGCCGCCCGGCTTGAGCAGCACCGGGTTCATCAGCGCGGTCGGCTCGACGCGGCACGCCTGGGCCTGCATGGCCTGCGCCCGCCCGATCTCGGCGCCCTCGCGGGTGACGAAGGAGTTGAGGGACATGTTCTGCGCCTTGAACGGGGCGACCTTCACGCCCTGGCGCACCAGCCACCGGCAGATGCCGGCCGTGACGACGCTCTTCCCGGCGTCGGAGGTGGTGCCGGCGACGAGCAGACCGCCGCTCATGACGTCCGTCCTCTCTTCAGCAGCCGTACGCCCGCGCACACGCCGAGCGCGAGCCAGCCCACACGGCGGGAGAGCCGTACCGCGCGCTCGATGTCACCCGGCCGGACGGCGCGTCCGGCGCCGTTGAGCACGGGGCGGTGCTCCACGCGCCCGGCGTACGAGAGCGTGCCGCCAAGGCGCACCCCGAGCGCCCCCGCGAACGAGGCTTCCACCGGACCGGCGTTGGGGCTCGGGTGCTGGCCGGCGTCGGCGCGCCAGGCGCGTACGGCACCGCGCGCGTCGTCTCCCGCGACGGCCGCCAGGGCGGCGGTGAGCCGCGCCCCCGGCCAACCGGCGAGGTCGTCGAGCCGGGCCGAGGCCCAGCCGTAGCGGCGGTAGCGGGGGGACTTGTGCCCGACCATGGCGTCCAGGGTGTTGACCGCGCGGAAGCCGAGGAGCCCCGGCACACCGGCGGCGGCGCCCCACACCAGCGCGCCCACCACCGCGTCGGAGGTGTTCTCGGCGACGGACTCGACCACGGCGCGGGCGATCCCGTCGGCGTCCAGCGCCTGCGGGTCGCGCCCGCACAGATGCGGCAGCCGCGCCCGGGCGCCGTCGATGTCCCCGGCCTCCAGCGCGCGCCCGATCACCCGCGCCTCCCGGGCGAGGGAGGTCCCGCCGACGACGGCCCAGGTGGCGGCGGCGGTCAGCGCGACGGACGCGGTACGGGAAGGACGCAGGGCGGACGCGGCCAGCGCGGCCGACGACACGACGCCCCCCACGCACACGGCGGTGTGCAGGGCGCCCCAGCCGCGGTGGTCCCGCCACAGCGCGCGTTCCACGGCACCCGCGGCCCGTCCGAACACGGCGACGGGGTGCCCGCGGCGCGGATCGCCGAGGAGCAGGTCACCGAGGAGGCCGGCGGCGGCGCCGTACGCGAAGTCGCGATCGGCACCCATCGGGTCAGCCGGTCGTGCGGTCGGTCAGTGAGTTACTGGTGAACCTCGGTCGGCAGCCGCGCATGGCGATACATGTCCTCACTCAGGGTGTCCACGCCCTGGTTCGACGAGACCGGCGGTGAGAGTTCCTGACTCCCGGGGATGTTCATCCCCGGTCACAGTGGCGGGACCGCGCCGGATTCGCACCGGACTTCCTCTCCTGCCGCCGTATGTGGCTACGGCAGTCCACCACGCACCGCGAACACCCGTCAACCTGCCGTTGACCTGCGCAGGGGTACTGAGATGAGGCCCACACCCCGGGGCGGGCCGGACGGGAAAACCCGCCCTTCCCGGGCCGTCGCGGGGACGGTCCGGCAAGAGCGGGTGACGTGGTGACGTGTGGGTCGGGCGGGACCCGTCACGCGGATCCGACCCGGTCGCCAGGGTCCCGGGCGCGCCGGGCAGTACGGCTACGCCATGATCAGGTGGATCCCGTAGGCCACCGCGGCGGCGCACGCGGCGAAGCAGGCGTAGGCGCCGGTGACCGCGAGGACCCCGCTGCCGTCGCCCTGGGCGACGGCCCGCTCGCGGCGGGAGAGACCGGCGATGCCGAGGGTGAACAGGGCCACGAGGCCCACCGTGACGCCGAGGCTGACGCCGAAGACGGAGCCGAGGGCCGCCCAGTCGATCTTCATGGTGTTCTCTTCCTTCTGCCTGGACGCGGGCTCAGACGGCGGCGGCCGGCGGGGGCGCGACGGACGCGGGGTCGGTGGCGGGCGCGGAGGGCTGGGCGGGGATCGTGGCCGTGAGCGCGTCGGTCACCGGGGAGGCCGGGGGCGGGATGACGGCGGCGATGGCCTGGGTGACCACGCCGGCCGGCTCCTCGGTTTCGGCGTCGGTGCCGGTGTTGTTGACGTTGGTGTGGTCGACGACCTCACGGCGGGAGATCTTCCAGATCGCGGCGCTGGAGGCCACCAGGAACACGGCGACGAGGCAGGTGCCCCAGGCGCCGAGCCGGGTCACGGCCTCCGCGCCGGCCCCGACCAGAGCCGCGGCGGGCAGGGTGAGCGCCCACGCGACGGCCATGCGGGTCGCGGTGGACCAGCGGACCACGCCGCCCTTGCGGCCCAGGCCCGCGCCCATCACCGAACCCGAGACGACGTGCGTGGTGGACAGGGAGAAGCCGAGGTGGGAGGAGGCCAGGATGGCGGTGGCCGCGCTGGTCTGGGCGGCGAAGCCCTGCTGCGGCTGGAGGTCGGTCAGGCCCTTGCCCATGGTGCGGATGATGCGCCAGCCGCCGATGTAGGTGCCGAGCGCGATGGCCAGACCAGCGGAGAGGATGACCCAGGTGGGAGGGTTCGAGCCGGGGGCGAGGGCGCCGCCGGTGACCAGGGCGAGGGTGATGACGCCCATCGTCTTCTGCGCGTCGTTGGTGCCGTGGGCCAGCGAGACCAGGCCCGCGGAGGCGATCTGCCCCGCGCGGTGGCCCTTCTCGGCCGCCCTGCCGTGCGATCGCGACTTGCTGCCGATGCCGTACGACAGCCGGGTCGCGACCAGCGCGGCCAGACCAGCGACGACCGGGGCGGCGACCGCCGGGATGAGGACCTTGGTGAGCAGGACACCGCCGTGCACGGCGCTGAAGCCGGCCGAGGCGATGGTGGCGCCGATCAGACCGCCCATGAGGGCGTGCGAGGAGCTGGAGGGGAGTCCGACCAGCCAGGTCAGCAGATTCCAGAGGATCGCGCCCACCAGGGCGGCGAAGATGACCTCGGGACGGATGCCGCTCTCGTCGACGAGACCCTTGGAGATCGTGTTGGCGACCTCCACGGAGAGGAAGGCGCCCACCAGGTTCAGCGCGGCGGACATGGCCACCGCGACCTTGGGCTTGAGCGCGCCGGTGGAGATGGTCGTGGCCATCGCGTTGGCGGTGTCGTGGAAACCGTTCGTGAAATCAAACGCGAGTGCGGTGATCACCACCATCGCGAGGATCAGCGAGAAGCTTTCCATTTACCCAGGCAATCGTTCGAGCGTCATTGGCGCGTTGAACGTAGGTAACCCGGGTGAACGGAAGATGAACTGAGGCGGTCATCGCGGTGTTCCTTCCCGCGTTCCGGCGGACAGGAACGGCCGCTCGCGGGAGGTGTCCTGGCAGGATCGGCGCATGACCGAACAGCGGCGGGACCGAGCGGACGCACGAGGCGAGCGGGCCAAGGCGCGAGGGGCCGGGGCGGACGTGTCCGGGGACACGGCGCGCGCCTGGCGGGAGCTGGTCGCGGCGGCCCGCCGCACGGTGTCGGACGGGCTGGTCGTCGGCACCTCGGGCAACGTGTCCGTACGCGTCGGCGACACCGTCCTGGTCACCCCCTCGGGCGTCCCCTACGACCGGCTCACGGACGACGACGTCACCGGCGTCGACCTGGACGGCAGGCAGGTGCTCGGCACCCTGGTGCCGACCAGCGAACTGCCCATGCACCTCGCCGTCTACCGCGGCACCGACGCGGGCGCCGTCGTCCACACCCACGCCGTGCACGCGACCGCCGTCTCGACGCTCGTCACCGAGCTGCCGCTGATCCACTACATGGCCGGCGCGCTCGGCGGCCCCGTCCGGGTCGCCCCGTACGCGACGTACGGCACCGAGGAACTGGCCGGGAACGTGCTGCGCGCCCTCGCCGGCCGCACCGGCTGCCTGCTCGCCAACCACGGCACCCTCACCCACGGAGCCGGCCTCGACCAGGCCTACGACCGCACGGCCCAGCTGGAGTGGATGTGCCGTGTGTGGCTGGCGGCGTCCAGCGTCCCCGGCCTGGCACCGGCCCTGTTGACGCCGGAGCAACTGGCGCAGGCGGGGGAGCGGCTGCGGGCGTACGGACAGCAGGGGCAGGGGCAGGGGCGGGGGTAGAGAGGGGAGGGAGCCGGGGCGGAGATCGGGAAGGGCTGCGGCGAGGAATGAACGGCGCTCTTCATGGAACCCGCGCGAACATGTCACCCCGACCCTCCGTCCCACTGGCCGGTGACCGGGTGCGCCAGGACACTGGAGCCGTGCCCACTGCCAAAGCGACGGCCGCGGCCGTCACCGCAGCCCTGGCGGCCGGCGCGGCGAGCGTCGCCGCGGGCCGGCTCGCCAGCGACGCCGCGCTCAAGGCGCTCCCGGGCCGGCCCCTGCCCACCGAACCCCGGCTCACCGTGCACGGCACGGCCGCCGGCCGGATCAGCCTCACCCGGGACCTCGCCTCCCTGCGCCCGGGCACCTACGGACTGGCGGGCGACGGCTCCCACGCGGTGGTCGGCCCCGTGCTGCCCACCGCCCCGCACCGGCCCGACACCGTCGTACGCCGGCTGGAACGCGTCACCCACGGCGTCCTGCAGCGCGGCGACAAGGTGTGGCTCACCCCGAACCTGCACGTCGGCAACCCGCGCAGCGCCCTCGGCATCGAGCACGCCGACGTCGACGTCCCCGGCGAACTCGGCCCGCTGCCCGCCTGGTTCGTGCCCGGGGTGCGCGAGACCTGGGTGATCGCGGTGCACGGCCTCGGCAGTACCCGCGAACTCCCCATGAACATCCTGGGGTTCCTCCACCGCCGGCACTTCCCGGTACTGGCCCTCGCCTACCGCGGCGACCTCGGCGCGCCCCGCCCGCCGGACGGCCTGAACCACCTCGGCGAGACCGAGTGGCGGGACTTGGACGCGGCGATCCGCTACGCCCTGCGGTACGGGGCCGAGCGGATCGTGCTGCACGGCTGGTCCACCGGCGCCACGATGGCGCTGCGCGCCGCCACCCGCTCGGCGGTGCGCGAGCGGATCTCCGGACTCGTGCTGGACTCCCCGGTGCTCAACTGGGAGGTGACGCTGCGGGCCCTGGCCCGGGCGCGGCACACCCCGGGCCCGCTGCTGCCGCTCGCCGTGCGCGCCGCGCAGGGGCGCACCGGTCTGTACGGCGACCGCCTGGCCGAGGCGACGGACCCGGAGGGGCTCACCGTACCGACGCTGATCTTCCACGGCCCGGGCGACCGGGTGGCCCCCTGGCAGCTCTCCCGCCGCCTCGCCGAGCGCCGCCCCAACCTGGTCGCGCTGCACATGGTGCCGAGCGCTCCGCACGGCGCGATGTGGAACGCCGACCCCGAGGGGTACGAGGAGTCCCTGCGGCGCTTCCTGACACCGCTGATGTGAGGCGGCGGCACGGTTCCGTTTCGCCCCGCCTCCCCCGCCCCGGGAGCGGTGTCGGGACAGGTCTGCGGCACCCTTTGGAAACCGGCCGGACGGCGCCCGGCAGGGGTCCTCTTGGTCCTCCCTTGGCCTTCTCGATCGCCTGCCGTGACATTCCGTTTGGGTTTTCGGACCGTCAACCGGAAGACTGCACCCGTGACGTCCCGTATCCCGCGCGACTCCAGGCTTCGCATCGTCCGCCCACGACCCCTGGCCGCCGCCCCCCGAGCCGTGAACCAGCGGCAATCGCGCCGCCCCGCCCCGCGCCCGCCGGAGGGCACCCCGGCACCCGCGGAGCTGGCCAGAATGGCGCGCTCCCTTCTGGCCGGCGCGGCCCGCGTCGCCCGCTGGGCGGACGCCGCCCTCGGGCCCGGCCGCCAGGGGCCGACGGCCGACGACAAGGCCACCCTCTCCGACGCGACCGCCGAACGGGCGGCTGCCGATCTGGGCCTGACCGCCGCACAGGTCCGTGCCGACTGGGACACCGCCCGGCTCGCCGGCCTCATCGAGGTGCACGGCGACGATGTCCGTCCCGGCTGGCGGCTGCGTGCCTGGGACCGCGACGACAGCGCCGTCCTGCGCGGCTGGGTGGCCTTCTTCGACGCATGGTCGCTCGCCTGCCCGGAACCGGAGGACCAGGAGGCGGCCGCCGTCGCCGAGGTCGTCTCGGCCATGCCGCAGGTCCTGTCCTTCCTCCAGCTCTCCGCCGGCCCCGTCCCCGTCGAGCAGCTCCTCGACCTCCTCCGCCAGCGCGTCACCGAACTGCGCACCGACCGCTGCGAGGTCCCCTACGACCCCGTCGGCACGGCGGCCCCGGCCCCGAACGACACCACGACCTCCGCGCCGCCGGCCGAGCAGCCCGCCCCCGAGCCCGCCGCAAGGCTGGGCGCCGTCTCCGGGCCGGCTGCACGCGCTGCCGCGCCCACGGCCGTCCCCGCCCCCGCCTCCACCCCCGACAGGGGCGCCACGGCGACCGAGGCTGTCACCGTCCCCGGGCCGGAGGCCGGTCTTCGGGTGGTCCCCGCCGCAGGGACCGCCACCGTTTCCGCCGTCTCCGCACCCGACAGTGCCGCCTCCGAACCTGCCCCCGGTGACGGGATCGGGGCGGAGGGCGGGGCGCAGACCCCGGCGGCGTGCGCACCCGAGCCCGCGTGGTCGGCGCCCGACGGTGCCGCCGTCGCTCCCGTGTCCGGGGCGGAGACCGAGGTGCCGGGTGGACCGGTCACGGCCGGCTCCGGGCCCGAGGGCCGGGGCGCCCCGGTGCCCGGCGGTGCCGCTGCCGCCGTTCGTGAGGCGGGGAGCGCCGTGGCGCCCCTCGCCGCCCCCGTCGAGGACACCGCGCTGGCGCCCCTCCTCGACTGGGCGCTTCGGGCCCTCGCCGCGGTGGGCGCGCTGACCGACGGGGACGGGCAGGCCACCCTCACCCCGCTCGGCAGCTGGGCGGTGTGGGTGAAGCTGGAGCAGATCTGCGTGGCCGCGCAGAGCCCCGCCGGGAACATCGAGCAGTCGGCCGAGGACATGCTCCGCGGCTGCGCGCAGCTGCGGCCCAACGCCGCCCGGGCCGAGTACCGCGCCTGGCTCGCCGCCCGGCCCGTCGGCAGCGCCGTCACCGAGCTGCTCGCCGGCGCCCGGGGCGAGGACGCGCTGCTGCGCGGGCTCGCCTTCGAGGCGCTGCGGGTCGTCGGCGCGCCCGCCGAGCCCGACGTACGGGCCGTGCTCGACGAGCCGGCGCTCAGGCCGTACGCCCTGCTGTGGCTCGCCGAGCACGACGGCGTCGACGCGGAGGACGCCCACGAGGTGCTCACCCGCGAGGAGGCCACGTGGCTGTGGGTCGACACCGCCGCCGCGGTCACCGACCACGGCGAGGCCTCGATGCTCGTACGGCACCTGGAGGCCGCGGTGCAGCCCACCGTCCCGATGCTGCTCGACGAGGTGCGCACCGTGGGCCACCCCCGCACCGTGCAGGTGCTGGTCGCGCTCGCCGCCGCGCACCCCGACCCGGCGCTGGCCAAGGCCGTCCGCCGGGCGGCCTTCCAGGTGCATACCGGGGGCAACTGACGCCCCGGGGTCAGCCCTCGACGCGGGGGGCGTACGTGCCGAAGCTCCAGATGTTGCCCTCGACGTCCCGGGCCATGTAGTCCCGGGAGCCGTAGTCCTGGTCCGTCGGGGGCATCAGGATCTCCGCGCCGTGGTCGGCCGCGCGCCGGTGGTGGGCGTCCACGTCGTCCACCACCACGTACACCCCCGTGGGGCCCGCGCCGCGCATCGCCTCGTCGAAGCGGCCGCCGCGGCCCTTCGAACCCAGCATCACCGCGCCGTTGCCCTGCACCAGCTCGGCGTGGTGCACGAGGCCGTCCTCCCCCTCGTACACCGCGAGTTCCGTGAAACCGAAGGCCTGCGTCAGCTGTTTGACGGCCGCCTCGGCGTCCGCGTACAGCAGCGTCGGGTAGATGCTCGGGCGTTCGCCGGCCGTGTTCGCCATGCCGATCACTTCCCTGTGAGTCGGTTCGCACCGACAAGTCCGGTGCGCCGCCCAGTCTGGCACCGGCCACTGACAACGCCCCGGCGCAAACACCCGGAAAAGCGCTTGCCCGCCCCCGTTAGACTGTCCCCCATGGCCATTCTCCTCGTGCATTAGACGGCGGGTCCGTCTCAGCCACCCACCCGCCACCACACCTGCCCTGGAGTCTGTCCGTGATCTCCGCTTCCGGCATCGAGCTGCGCGCCGGTGCCCGCGTCCTCATCGAGTCCGCCACCTTCCGTGTCGCCAAGGGCGACCGCATCGGCCTGGTCGGCCGCAACGGCGCGGGCAAGACCACCCTCACCAAGGTCCTGGCCGGCGAGGGCATCCCCGCCGCCGGCACCGTCACCCGCTCCGGCGAGGTCGGCTACCTCCCGCAGGACCCGCGCACCGGCGACCTCGACGTACTCGCCCGGGACCGCGTCCTGTCCGCGCGCGGCCTGGACGTGCTGATCCGCAAGATGCGCGATAACGAGCAGCGCATCGCCAGCGGCAAGGGCTCCACCCGCGAGAAGGCGCTCAAGCAGTACGAGCGCCAGGAGACCGAGTTCCTCACCAAGGGCGGGTACGCCGCCGAGGCCGAGGCCGCCACCATCGCCGCCGCGCTCAACCTGCCCGACCGGGTGCTCGGCCAGCCCCTGCACACCCTCTCCGGCGGTCAGCGCCGCCGCATCGAGCTGGCCCGGATCCTGTTCTCCGACGCCGACACCCTGCTCCTCGACGAGCCCACCAACCACCTCGACGCCGACTCGATCATCTGGCTGCGCGACTACCTGAGGACCTACCGCGGCGGCTTCATCGTCATCTCCCACGACGTCGACCTGGTCGAGACGGTCGTCAACAAGGTGTTCTACCTGGACGCCAACCGCGCCCAGATCGACGTCTACAACATGGGCTGGAAGCTGTACCAGCAGCAGCGCGAGGCCGACGAGAAGCGCCGCAAGCGCGAGCGGGCCAACGCGGAGAAGAAGGCCGCCGCGCTCAACGCGCAGGCCGACAAGATGCGCGCCAAGGCCACCAAGACGGTCGCCGCGCAGAACATGGCCCGCCGCGCGGACAAGCTGCTCAGCGGCCTGGAAGCGGTCCGCCAGTCCGACAAGGTGGCCAAGCTCCGCTTCCCGGAGCCGGCGGCCTGCGGCAGGACGCCGCTGACCGCCGAGGGCCTGTCGAAGTCGTACGGCTCCCTGGAGATCTTCACCGACGTCGACCTGGCCATCGACAAGGGCTCCCGAGTCGTCATCCTGGGCCTCAACGGCGCGGGCAAGACCACGTTGCTGCGCCTGCTGGGCGGGGTGGAGCAGCCCGACACCGGCCGGGTCGTCGAGGGCCACGGGCTCAAGCTTGGCTACTACGCCCAGGAGCACGAGACCCTGGACGCGGACCGGACGGTGCTGGAGAACATGCGCTCGGCCGCTCCCGACATGGACCTGGTCGAGGTCCGCAAGGTGCTGGGCTCGTTCCTGTTCTCCGGCGACGACGTCGACAAGCCGGCCGGGGTCCTCTCCGGCGGTGAGAAGACCCGCCTGGCGCTGGCGACCCTGGTCGTCTCCGCCGCCAACGTCCTGCTGCTCGACGAGCCCACCAACAACCTCGACCCGGCCAGCCGCGAGGAGATCCTCGGCGCGCTGCGCACCTACAAGGGCGCCGTCGTCCTCGTCACGCACGACGAGGGGGCGGTCGAGGCGCTGCAACCGGAGCGGATCATTCTGCTGCCCGACGGTGTCGAGGACCTGTGGGGCGCCGACTACGCGGACCTCGTCGCCCTCGCTTGACCGAACAGGCGATCAACGGCGTATGGATCATTCGGCCCATCGGTGATCCACCATCTGCGTGAGATCTCCTCGTATCGAGGTGTGTCCTCCGTAGATTTCGCGGCCGAGCCCTTATGTGCCAAGGGCTCGGCCGCCGTGCGTCGCTGACCAGGTACTTCGTGGAAGAACCCGATCGGCGGTACGGACGCCGAAGCGCGGAAGAATGGATTCCGCTTGTGGGGATGCCTTCCTGTCGTCACGGGCGGGTCTCACGGACCTTGCCGAATGGGTGGCCATCGGGCCCCGGAGGGGTGATCATGAGGGGACCAGAGCGCACTTCCCATGAGGAGGCACGGGTGGCCGAGACTCTGAAGAAGGGCAGCCGGGTGACCGGCGCCGCGCGCGACAAGCTCGCGGCAGACCTGAAGAAGAAGTACGACGCCGGTGCGAGCATTCGGGCGTTGGCCGAGGAGACCGGCCGCTCGTATGGCTTCGTTCATCGGATGCTCAGCGAGTCGGGTGTCACGCTCCGTGGGCGTGGCGGGGCGACGCGGGGCAAAAAGGCCTCGTCGGCCTGAAACCGAGGGCGGCCCATCGGCTTTCGATGGTGACCACCCGGTCGGTTCTCCGTTCGGCCGGGTGGTTACTGTGCAGTCACTTACGATGTCCGCAGGGCATCCACGATGACCGCACCCGTCGGAGGCGCACCATGGCTTCGCCCGAGCACGACCTCGATCCGGTACTGGACAAGGACGGCGTACGGCTCACCGTCGACGACGCGGTCGCCACGGTGACGCTGACCAACCCGGCCAAGCGCAACGCGCAGAGCCCGGCTCTGTGGCGGGCGCTCACCGAGGCCGGGCGGCTGCTGCCGGGCTCCGTCCGCGTCGTGCTGCTGCGCGGTGAGGGCAAGTCCTTCTCCGCGGGGCTCGACCGGCAGGCGTTCACGCCGGAGGGCTTCGACGGCGAGCCGTCGTTCATCGACCTCGCGCGTGGCTCCGACGCCGAGCTGGACGCGACCATCGCCGAGTACCAGGAGGCGTTCACCTGGTGGCGGCGCAACGACATCGTGTCCGTCGCCGCGGTCCAGGGGCACGCCATCGGGGCGGGTTTCCAGCTGGCACTGGCCTGTGATCTGCGCGTCGTCGCGGACGACGTGCAGTTCGCCATGCGCGAGACCGGCCTCGGGCTGGTGCCGGACCTCACCGGCACGCATCCGCTGGTGGGGCTGGTCGGCTACGCCCGCGCGCTGGAGATCTGCCTCACCGGCCGGTACGTGGGTGCCGCCGAGGCGGTGAGCACCGGGCTGGCGAACGTCGCCGTGCCCGCGGACCAGCTCGACGCGACGGTACGGGACCTGGCCGCGGCGCTCCTGGCCGCGCCCCGCGACGCCGTGGTCGAGACCAAGGCGCTGCTGCGCGGTGCGCGGGAACGGTCGTACGCGGAGCAGCGCACCGCCGAACGCGAGGCGCAGGCCCGGCGTCTGCGGGATCTCGCCGGCGCCGGCGACTGACGGCCGCGCCGCGTCGGGCGCGGGATCGCGCCGGTCCGCCTACCGTGGTGCGGGACGACGACCGAGAGGACGTACGGCGATGACCACGGAGCAGGACGGGACGAGCACTCCGAGGACTCCCGAGGGCGAGCGGGAGGTGCCGGAGACCAGCGCGACCCGCAGGGCCCAGGCGACCCGGCGCGGTCTGGGAGACCCCGCCACCCGGGGGCGGACCACCATCGCCGACGGGGTCGTGGAGAAGATCGCCGGGATGGCCGCGCGCGACGTGATCGGCGTGAGCGCCATGGGCAGCGGCTTCTCGCGGACCTTCGGGGCCGTACGGGACCGCGTACCGGGCGGCACCAAGTCCGTGACCCGCGGGGTGAAGGCCGAGGTCGGCGAGGTGCAGACCGCGCTCGACCTGGAGATCGTCGTCGACTACGGCGTGTCCATCACCGAGGTGGCGCGGGCGGTCCGGGAGAACGTGATCGCGTCGGTGGAGCGGATGACCGGTCTCGAGGTCGTCGAGGTCAACATCGCCGTCACCGACGTGCAACTGCCGGAGGAGGCGGAGGAGGAGCTCGAGCCGCGCATCCAGTGACGCACCGGCCACCACGCCGGCGAAGAGCCGATGACGGCGAAGGACCGATGACAAGGGGCGAGCGGAAGACGACCCGGCGACGGCCGAGGAGTTGAGGAGCGCGCAATGAGCATGGCCGTGGCCGGCATGATCGCCGGTATGGCGCTGGGCTTCGCCGGGTACTTCGGCGGATTCGGCGCCTTTCTGCTGGTGGCGGCCCTGGGCGCCGTCGGCTTCGTCGTCGGCCGGTTCCTGGAGGGGGACCTGGAACTCGGCGACTTCTTCCGCCCCCGTGACCAGCGCCGGAGGTGACCCGCGGTGAACGGTGGGAACGGCCGGCCGGGCACCACCCCGGTCGACATGCCGCCCGGCGAGCGCGGCGCGACGACGATCGCCGACCGCGTCGTCGCCAAGATCGCCGAGCGGGCGGCCCGCGAGGCCCTCGGCGTCCTGCCGCCGGACGCCGAGCCACCGCAGGCCACGGTCGTGGTACACCACGACGTCGCCCGCGTCCGGATCGTCCTCGACCTCGCCTACCCGAGCGACGTCGGCGCGTGCTGCCGCGCGGTGCGCCGGCACGTGGTCGAGCGGGTGGGCGCGTTGACGGGAATGCAGGTGCCGGAGGTCGCGGTCCGGGTGGAACGGCTGCACCTGGAACCCGCGTACGGCGCGGCACAGGGGAGGACGCGATGAGCGAGCCCCAGGGCATCGAGGACACCACGCAGCGCCTGCCGGTCGTCGGGAAGGACGACGCCCCCGGGTGGCCCGCCGCCCCGGACCCCGACGGCTCCCCGTCCGTCCTGGACGGCGCGGACGGCCGCGACGGCCGTTTCTGGTCGGTGCGCCGGGTGCCCGCGGGCACCGTCGCGCTGCTGCTCCTGATCGTCGCGGGCGCCTTCCTGTACGACGTCGCGGCCGTGCGCGCCCACCGCCCCGGACTGCGCTGGCGCCGTGAGCTGGCCCGGCAACTGGCCGAGCGGCCGCTGGACGACACCTGGGTGCTCGTCGGCGCCGCCGTCACCGCGGTCCTCGGACTGTGGCTGATCGTGCTGGCGGCCACTCCGGGGCTGCGCCGCCTGCTGCCCATGCGGCGCACCCACCCCGACGTACGTGCCGGGCTGCACCGGGACGCCGCCGCGCTGGTGCTGCGCGACCGGGCCATGGAGATCGCCGGTGTGCGGTCGGTACGCGTACGGCTGCGCCGCCGCAGGGCCGACGTCCGGGCGGTCTCGCACTTCCGTGCGCTGGAGGAGGTGCGTGCCGACCTGGAGACCGTGCTCACCGAAGCGGTCGAGGGGCTGGGCCTGGCCCGGCCGCCCGCCCTGTCGGTGCACGTCGCACGGCTCGGACGGAAGGGGTGAGGACGTGCTCGGGATCGTCAACCGGGTGCTGACCGGACTCGTCGGTCTTGTGCTGCTGGTGGTGGGCGGATCGGTGCTCGCCGTGGGGCTGGGCGTACGGCCGCCCTCGTGGTGGATCCACGGCGGCCCGCACGACGTCCTGCTGAGCACCGCCGAGCGGACGCGGTGGCGGGAGGCAGACCGGTGGTGGCCCGCCGTTCTGGCCGGGCTTGCCGCCTTGGTGCTGCTGGCCCTGTGGTGGCTGGTCGCGGTGGTGCGCCGGCGGCGGCTCGCCGAGGTGGTCGTCGACACCGGCGACGGCGGGGTGGCCCTGTTGCGGGGCCGGGCCCTGGAGGGCGTCCTGGCCGCGGACGCCGAGCAGCCGGACGGCGTCGCCCGCGCCCAGGTCCGCCTGACCGGCCGCCGCGCCGCCCCCAGGACCCACGTGCGCCTCCTCCTGGAACCGCACGTGGACCCGGGAGTGGCCCTGGACCACCTCACCGGCCGGGCCCTCGTTCACGCCCGGGACTCCGCCCACCTCGCGGCGCTTCCGGCGGAGGTCAGGCTGAGGGCGGTCGGGCACGGTGTGGAAAGGGTGAGCTGACCCGCGCCGAGGCCCGGCGTCCCGGCCGAGCCGGGCTCAGAAACCGTGCCGGGCCCCGCCGTCCACCGGCAGCATCACACCGCTGATGTAGGACGCCGCGGGCGACAGCAGGAACGCGGCCGCCCGGCCGAACTCCTGCGGCGCCCCGTACCGCCGCAGCGGCACTCGCGACTCGGCGGCCGCCCGTGTCGCCTCCGGATCCGCGGACAACGCGTCCAGCTCGCGCACGCGGTCCGTGTCGATGCGGCCCGGCAGCACGCCCACGACCCGGATGCCCCGCGGGCCCAGCTCGTCGGCGAGGGACTTGGCGAACCCGGCCAGACCGGGCCGCAGCGCGTTGGAGATGGTCAGCCCCGGAATCGGCTCGTACACGGACCCGGACAGCACGAACCCGACGACCCCGCCGGGCTCCAGCTCGGCCGCTGCCGCGCGGGCGAGCCGCACCGCGCCGAGGAACACCGACTCGAACGCGGCCTGCCACTGCGCGTCGGTGTTGTCGGCGACGAAACCGGCCGGCGGCCCGCCGACGCTCACCAGCACGCCGTGGAAGCCGCCGAAGTGCTCCCGCGCCGCCGCGATCAGCCGCGCCGGCGCTTCGGCGTCCGCGTTGTCCACGGCCACCCCGACGGCGTTCGGCCCCAGCTCGGCCGCCGCCTCGGCGACCCGCTTGCCGTCCCGCCCGGTGACGACCACCTTCGCGCCGTCGGCGACGAGCTCGCGCGCGGTGGCGTTGCCCAGTCCGCGAGTGGAGCCGGTGACGACGTACACCCGGTCCTTCAGTCCAAGATCCATGGCCCCCATCCTGCCCGGTCGTTCCGGTCGAAGCACCAGGGTCCGAGGCCGGCGGGGAGGACCGGCGCTACACCGCGGCGGGTGCCGCCTCCGGCGCCGCTTCCTTCGCCGCCGCCTGCGCGCGCTCACGTGCCTCGCGGCGCAGCAGCACCACCCAGCCGACGGGGACGCCCGCGGTGAACAGCCACCACTGGATGGCGTACGCCAGGTGCGGGCCGATGTCGCCGTGGTCCGGGTCGGGCAGCAGCTGGGGGCTGCCCCCCCGGGGCGCGGGCGAGGTCATCTGGATGTAGCCGCCGAGGACCTGCTTCCCGAGCCGCTCGGCCTGCTGCGCGCTGCTGATCAGCATCACCTGGCGGTCGGGCAGGCCCTTGACGTCCTTGATGCCGCTCGCCGCGGTCGTCTCGTCGGGCATCAGCCGGCCGGTGACGGTGATCTCCCCGCGAGGGGGCGCCGGGATGGCCGGGAACGCCGTCTGCGAGGCGTCCGCGGGGACCCAGCCCCGGTTGACCAGGAGGACCTTGCCGTCGTCGAGGACGAAGGGGGTCAGCACGTGGTAGCCGACATCGCCGTCGGCGTTGGTGCGGCGGCGCACGACCTCCTCGTCCGCGGTGTCGAAGTGCCCCTGGGCGGTGATCCTGCGGTAGAGGTCGTCCTGGGGCACCGTCGCGCCGGGCGAGGTCAGCGACTCGGCCGGGACGGGCCGCGCGGCCAGTGAGTCGGCGATCACCTTGTTCAGCGCGACCTTGTGCTCATGGCGGTGCAACTGCCAGAAACCCAGCCGGATCATCGTCGGGATCAGCGCGATCGCGACGATGGTGAGGATCACCCACTGGCGGGTCAACAGGAAGCGGTACACCCCACGACGGTACATCCGCGGGCGTGGGGTGTTTTCGGCAGGGGTGTCCTCAAACGCGGTCGACGATTCCGATCCTCCCCTCGGCGCGGGCGCAGTGCGCGCCGCAGTACCAGTGGCCCTCGACCTCGACACCCTGGCCGATGATCTGGACACGACAGTGCTCACAGATCGGTGCCATGCGGTGGATCGCGCAGGCGAAGCAGTCGAAGACGTGCACCGATCCCTGGGCGTGCACCTCGAAGGTCATTCCGTAGTCATTGCCGCATACTTCACATCTCGCCATGCGCCACAGGGTGGGCCGTGGCCCCGGCGCGTGCGAGCGGACCGTGGGCGAGTCGCCCGGCAATCACCCGTACGCCCGTCAGCGGCTCTCCGCCGGTTCCACGTCCCTGAGCAACTGCCCGAACGCCGCCTCGTCCACCACCGGAGTGCCGTACTGGCGCGCCTTGACCACTTTCGACGTACTCGAGTCCGGGTCGTTGGTCACCAGCAGGCTGGTCAGCCGGGACAGGCTGGTGGCCACGTGCAGTCCGGCCTCGACGGCCCGGTCCTCCAGCAGCTCGCGCTCGGTGGAGGTGTCGCCGGAGAAGGCCACCCGCATGCCCTGCCTGAGGCGCTTGCCCTCCTCGTAGCGGCCCGGGTTGGGGTACGGGCAGGCGGGCCGCTTGCGCGAGGGGCGCCAACTGCTCGCGCGGTAGCCGCCGTAGCCGCCGGACTGCTGCCGGGGCACCGGCCGGTCCGACCACTCCGTCAGCGGCCGGCACTCCAGCAGCGGCAGCCGCATCCCGCCCGCCGCCGCGGCCCGCAGGCTCGGCCGGAACGCCTCGGCGAGCACGCGCGCGTCGTCCAGCGCGTGGTGCGCCCGCTGCTGTACGACGCCGAAGTGGGCCGCCAGCGACTCCAGCTTGTGGTTGGGCAGGGGCAGGTCCAGCTCCTTGGCCAGCGCGATGGTGCACAGCCGCTGGCGCACCGGCGCCTCACGCTTCGCGCGCGCGTACTCCCGCGCGATCATCTGCCAGTCGAACACCGCGTTGTGCGCGACGAGCACCCGGTCCGCCAGCCGCACGGCGAACTCCTCCGCGATGTCCGCGAACAGCGGCGCGCCCTGAAGGGTCTCGCTCGTCAGCCCGTGGATCCACACCGGCCCCGGGTCCCGCTCGGGGTTGACCAGCGTGTACCAGTGGTCCTCGACCTCGCCGCGCGCGTCCAGCCGGTAGACCGCCGCGGAGATGATGCGGTCGTCCCGGGCCAGGCCGGTGGTCTCCACGTCAACGACCGCGTATCCGTTCGGATACGCGGCCGGCCACGGTGTGGGGGACAACCCTGCGAGCGTGCGGTCTTCGAGCATGGTCACTGAGGATACGGGCCACGACCGACAGCCCCGCCCACCGGTCGCCCCGGGAGGCCGGCGAACGGCTTCCCGGAAAGCCGCGGGTGGGCCTCACGGGACATCAGGAACCGCGCGGGGACAGGACGGACGAAGCGTGCGATCCTCCGTCCTGTGACGGAACCAACGCATGACGAGCCGCACGGCGGCGCGCTCGGCTCGCGGCTCAACTGGCTGCGGGCGGCCGTCCTCGGCGCCAACGACGGCATCGTGTCCACCGCGGGGCTCGTCGTCGGCGTGGCCGGTGCGACGGACTCCCGTTCGGCACTGCTGACCGCCGGTCTGGCCGGTCTGCTCGCCGGGTCGATGTCGATGGCGGCGGGGGAGTACGTGTCGGTGTCGACGCAGCGGGACTCGGAGATGGCCGCGCTGGCCGTGGAGAGACGGGAACTGCGCGAGGAGCCCGAGGCGGAGCTGCGGGAGCTGACGGAGCTGCTCCAGGCGCGCGGACTCTCGCGCGAGGTGGCCAGGGAGGCGGCGGAGCAGCTCACCGAGCGGGACGCGCTGCGGGCGCACGCGAGCGTGGAGCTCGGCATCAACCCCGACGAGCTGACCGACCCGTGGCACGCGGCGGGGGCGAGCTTCCTGGCGTTCACGGTGGGCGCGCTGCTCCCGCTGCTGGCGATCGTGCTGCCACCGGCGGCCTGGCGGCTGGGCGTCACCGTGGTGTCCGTCCTGGCCGCCCTCGTCCTCACCGGCTGGAGCAGCGCCCGCCTGGGCGCGGCCGGTCCGGGCCGGGCGGTCCTGCGGAACGTGGCCGGCGGGGCGCTGGCCATGGCGGTGACCTACGTGGCGGGAACCCTGCTGGGCGCGGTGGGGGTCTGACGCGGCCTTCGCCCGGCGGGGCGGCCGCGTCCGCTCACCAGCGGATCGGCAGCGGCAGCGCCGTCAGCAGTCCCGACACCGCGACGACCGCGCCGAGGACGGCGACCTCGGCCCGCGCGGGGGCGCACGCGGTCAGCGGGTCGGGTGCCCGCCGCAGCCGGATCCGGGCCCACAGGGCGAGCAGGGCGACGCCGGCCACGAGGACCACCTTGGCGAGCAGGGTGCGGCCGTAGGCCGTCGCCGTCAGCTGGTGCAGCACCGTGTCCGCCGGCATCCGGCGCAGCGTGCTGCACACACCCGTCGCGGTCACGCCGGCGAGCGCGACGGCCGCCACGCGTGCGTAGCGGCCCAGCAGGGCGGCACCCGCGGCCGCCCCGCGCCACAGCCGCAGGGTGCGCAGCACGTGCAGCAGGCCGCCCACCCACAGCGCGGCGCAGACCAGGTGCACGACGGTCAGCGCGGAGCCGGCCAGCGGGGTGCTCTCGGTCCCGGGATGCGCGCGCAGCGCCTCGGCCACGACCACCGTGGCGAGCGGCCACAGCTGCGTCGCCGGGCGCCGGGAGAGCGCGCACAGGCCGGCGACGAGGAACGCGTTGACCTCCAGCAGGGCCAGTGCCCCGTCCCGGGTCCGGTGGAGGCCGCCCAGGTCGATCTCGTCCGGGCTGTGCGGCACCAGGTTGCCGGTGGCCACCACGGAGGCGAGGCCCAGGGCGGCGAGGAAACCGGCGGCGGCCGCGTAGAGGGCCCGGCTGCGCGGGCGTTCGGCCGGGCTCCCGGGGACGCGGTCGGCCAGCCGGTTCACGAACAGCTCGCCGACGGGGAGGCAGAGGGCCGCGAATTGCACCGTCCGCAGCACGGCTGTCGCTCCGACGCCGGGGGCCGCCGCCTCTCCGGTGCCGTGCAGGGCGGCGGACGGACCGAGCAGCGGTATGAGTGCGGCGAGCGCCACCAGGACGAGGACGGCGACGGCCCGGACCGTCGCGCCGCGCCGCCCCGTCCCCCGCGCGTCCCCCGTCCCGGCGGCCGGTCGTATGAGCGTCACCCAATGATCGTCGCCAGCCACCTCGAACGGGGCAAGCGCGCGCGGCCAAGTGGGGGAACCCGGTTCCGCCCCACGCCCCCGGACGGCTTGGCGCGCCCCGCCCCGGGCAACCCCGCGTGCCCTCTCCCCTGCGCGGTCAGGTCCAGTGGGGTGTGTCCGTGCCCCAGGGGCTCGGTGGGCGGGACCAGGCGGGTGGGGCGTCGGTGAAGGTGACGGCCGGGAGGGCGTGGCGCAGGTGGCCGATCCGGCTGGTCGTCCCGCCGAGCCAGGCATCGGGGCCGTCGTACGCGGAGCCCTCCACCACGTGCGCGCCGGTGGTCGGCCCGACGTCCGCCCGTGTCAGCCAGGACGCCGTGCGGGCCAGGGCCAGCCGTAGGAGCCGGGTGCCGCCTTCCCGTGTCTGCTCGGTGAGGGCGCGCAGCACCGCCGCCGCCAGCAGATAGCCCGTGCCGTGGTCCAGGGCCTGTGCGGGCAGGGCGCCGGGCTGCTCCGGGGACCCCTCGGTCGCGGCGATGCCGGTGGCGACCTGGACGAGGCTGTCGAAGCCCCGGCGTCCGCCCCACGGCCCGTACGCGCCCCACGCCGACAGCTGCGCCACGACCAGGCCGGGCCGCCGTTCGGCCAGCGCGTCGGGGGAGAGCCCGAACCGGTCCAGGGCGCCCGGCCGGTACCCGGTGACCACGACGTCCGCCTCGGCGAGCAACTCCTCGAAGGCGGCCCGGTCGGTCGCGAGGTCCAGCGCCGCCGACCGCTTCCCGAAACCGGTGTCCGCGTGCAGCCCCGCTTCTTCGGGGTGGTCCGGCGCGTCCACGCGCAGGACGTCCGCGCCCAGCAGGGCGAGCGTGCGGGTGGCGACGGGACCCGCGAGCACCCGGGTCAGGTCCAGGACGCGCAGCCCGGCGGCGGGCAGCAGGGGGGCACTCGCGACGGACGGCAGGACGCGCGCGTGGGTCTCGTCCAGCCGCTCCCGCTCCACCAGCGGCCGCGCGGCCACCGCGACGCTCTGCTCGTGCGCGGCCCACTCCTCGGGGGTGCGCAGTGCGACGGCGAGGCCGCCGGCCGCGTACACGGCCTCCTCGACGTCGGTCGCGGACCGTTCGGCGAGCGCGGAGGCGACCCGGTCGACGTCGTCCGGCACGTCCAGCGCGCAGAGCAACCGCTCCCGGTGATGCGGGTAGTTGGCGTGTGTGCGCACCCATCCGTCCGCCGTCCGCCAGAACCGCGACAGCGGTGCGAAGGAGACCGGCGCCCGCCCGTCCACCCGCAGGTGCCGCTCACTGAGGAACGCCGTGGCCACGGCCCCGTCGTCGACCCGCACGGACGGCACCTCGGCGAGTCCCGCCCGCCGGGCGCCGAGTTCGGCGGCGGCCAGGGCACTGGCACCCACGCACGCGCGTGCCAGTGCCCGTACGGGAAGGCGCGCCCGGAGCGCGCCTTCCCGCTGCACGGTGGTGACCCGCGAAAGGAGGGCGGGATCGCCGCCCAGCGCGGACCACGCGAAGGAAAGTTCGGTCATGACCGCACTATGCGGTACTGACCGGGATCCGCCGTGTCTACTTGGTCACAGCGTTGAGGGCGTTGACGACGCCCTCGCCGTAGAAGGCGTTCTTGCCCTTGCCGCCCTTGCACACGGCGTCGATCTTGCCGTCGCCGTTGATGTCGTACGGGGTCGTGCACTCCTTCTTGTCGGCACCCTGGGCCAGCAGCGCCTTCACCTGGTTCGGCGTGGCGTTCGGGTGCGTCGACTTGATGAGCGCGGCGACGGCGGCGGCGTGCGGCGAGGCCATCGACGTGCCGGCCATGTAGCCGTACTGGTTGCCCGGCAGCGTGCCGAGGATCAGGCCGCTGGTGGCGGGGGCGTCGGGCGTCTGGTAGACGGTCGAGTCGCCGCCCGGCGCGGCAACGTCGATCATGCCCTGGCCGTAGTTGGAGAACGACGACTTGATGCCCTTGGCGCCGATGGAGGAGACCGTGACGGTGCCGGGCAGCATCGCCGGGATGTCCAGGCACTTCTTCGGGTCGATCACCCGGTCGCCGGGGGTGGAGTCGTTCGGGCTGCCCGGGTCGAGGATGGTCTTCCCGGCGAGGTCCCAGTTGTCGTTGCCGGCGGCCGCGACGTTGACGGTGCCCTTGCTCTCCGCGTACTTGGTGGCCCGCGACACGGCCTCGACCAGAGCCTTCTGGTCGGGGTCGTCGTTGCAGTTGAAGTTCCACGGGTCGGTGTAGTAGCTGTTGTTGGTGATGTCCACGCCGTGCTCGGCGGCCCAGACGAAGCCGCACACCACGGCCTCGGTGTAGAACCAGCCCTCCGGCGTCGACACCTTGATGCCGGACACCTTCACGCCCGGGGCGACACCGACCATGCCGACGCCGTTCTTCGCGGCGGCGATCTCACCGGCGACGTGGGTGCCGTGCGGGCTCTCGCCCGCGTTCGGCCGCCAGGCGCCGTCCGCCGTGTTCGGCTTGCCCGACACGCAGTTCACCGACGCGGCCCGGTTGAAGTTGGGGGCGAGGTCCGGGTGGGTGTCGTCCACACCGGTGTCGATCACGCCGACCGTGACCTTGGAGCTGCCCAGGGTGATCTCGTGCGCCTTGTCGGCCTTGATCATCGGCAGGTCCCACTGCAGGTACTCCAGCGGCTCCTGGCCGTCGGTGGCGGCCGCGGCCGCGGCCTTCACCTCGGAGTCGGAGAGCACCTGCGGCGACCACATCTCGGTGGTCGACTGCGGGGACAGCGGAGCGGTCCGGGTGGCGCCGGCCGACTCGACGCCCTTGTCCTTGCGTATCTCCTTGGCGAAGTCGGCGTTCGCCGAGTGGACGACGATGACGCCGATCTGGTCGTAGGCGATGACGACGGAGCCGCCGGCCTTGCCGATCGCCTTCTGCACGGCCGAGGAGCTGTGGCCGGGACGGACGTTGACGACGTAGCTCAGCGCGTCGCCGTCGGCGGCGGCGGAGATGCTCTGCGCGGCGGCCACCTGCTGGCCGGCCTCGGTGGCGGACGCCACGTTCGGCAGGAACGCGAGAGCGGAGGCGACGGCCATGCCGAGCGGGATGGTGACGGTACGCCGGTTGAGGCGAACGCTCATGTGAACTCCAGTGTTTCGAACCATTGCGGTGCGGCATGCGACAGGCATGCGGAGTGCGTGGGGGGCGTTTGGGGGAAGTGACGGGCCGTGCCGGTCACTTGACCGCGCGGAGCGCGTTGACGACGCCGGAGCCGTGGAACCCGTTGCGGTTGTCGTCGCCCTTCAGGACGAGTCGACGACGCCGTCGCCGTCCGCGTCGTGGGGCTCGGCCGGGCATCCCGGGGTGTCCGCCGGGGTCTTGAGAAGGGCCGGCAACTGGGCGGGCCTGGCGTTCGGACGGGTCGACGTCGGCAGCGCGGCGACACCGGCGACGTGCGGAGCGGCCGTCGACATGCCCTGGAGGGAGCCGTACAGGGCGAGGCGGCGTCTGGAACGCAGATGAGCCATGGGGTCTCCACATCATCCGGGCGCAGGCCTGCCCGACCGCAGGTGGCAGCCCAGGCAGGTACATGACGGGTGGTGCAGGCTGAAACTATCCCGCCACATCCCTCACCAGCAATGACTTGGCAATGACTTGTTCAGACCGGTTGCGAAACAACGAACAGGACTTGAACCGGGCGCCGCGTGGCTCCGTGGACCTTGGGCGGGGAACCCGAGCACGATCGGGCCCCTGCCCACCACATCCGACACGCGAGGAGACCGAAGTGGCCACCGAGACACCGCCACCGTCGAAAAGCCAGGCCCCACTCCCGACCACCGAGGAGTTCGTCGCGGTGCGGGACAGCGCGGAGTTCGGTGAACTGCGCCGCTCCTACCGATCCTTCGCCTTCCCGCTGACCGTCGCCTTCATCGCCTGGTACCTGCTGTACGTGCTGCTCTCGAACTACGCCGGCGGCTTCATGGGCACCAAGCTGTTCGGCAACATCAACGTCGCACTCGTCCTGGGCCTCGCCCAGTTCCTCACCACGTTCCTCATCGCCTGGTGGTACGCGCGGCACGCCGCCACCAAGCTCGACCCCAAGGCCGAGGCCATCAAGTCCCGGATGGAGGGCGCCGCATGAGCCCCGCGATCGCACCCACGCTCACCCTCGCGGCCGGTGAGGCCACCCGGCACCGGCCGCTGATCATCACCCTGTTCGCGGTGTTCGTCCTGGCGACCCTCGTCATCACCGTCTGGGCCGGCCGGCAGACCAAGGACGCCGCCAACTTCTACGCCGGCGGACGGCAGTTCACCGGATTCCAGAACGGCCTCGCCGTCTCCGGCGACTACATGTCCGCCGCGTCCTTCCTCGGCATCGCCGGCGCCATCGCGCTGTTCGGCTACGACGGCTTCCTGTACTCCATCGGCTTCCTCGTCGCCTGGCTGGTCGCCCTGCTCCTGGTCGCCGAACCCCTGCGCAACTCCGGCCGCTACACCATGGGCGACGTGCTGGCCTACCGGATGCGCCAGCGGCCGGTCCGCACCGCGGCCGGCGCCTCCACCATCGTCGTGTCGATCTTCTACCTGCTGGCCCAGATGGCCGGCGCCGGCGTCCTGGTCTCCCTGCTGCTCGGCATCACCAGCGACGGCGGCAAGATCGGCATCGTCGCGCTGGTCGGCCTGCTGATGATCGTCTACGTCACCATCGGCGGCATGAAGGGCACCACCTGGGTGCAGATGGTCAAGGCCGTGCTGCTCATGGCCGGCGCCCTGCTGCTCACCTTCCTGGTCCTGCTGAAGTTCAACTTCAACATCTCCGACCTGCTCGGCAAGGCCGCCTCCACCAGCGGCAAGGGCTCCGCCTTCCTGGAGCCCGGACTGAAGTACGGCGCCACCGGCACCACCAAGCTGGACTTCCTCTCGCTCGGCATCGCCCTGGTCCTCGGCACCGCCGGCCTGCCGCACATCCTCATCCGCTTCTACACGGTCCCCACGGCCAAGGCCGCCCGTAAGTCCGTGATCTGGGCGATCGGCCTGATCGGCGCCTTCTACCTGATGACCCTCGCGCTCGGCTTCGGCGCCGCCGCGCTCATCAAGCCCGACGAGATCATCGCCTCCAACAAGGCGGGCAACACCGCGGCACCGCTGCTCGCCCTGCATCTCGGCGGGGTCGACTCCAACTGGGGCGCCATCCTGCTGGCCTCCATCTCCGCGGTCGCCTTCGCCACGATCCTCGCCGTCGTCGCCGGCCTCACCCTGGCCTCGTCCTCCTCCTTCGCCCACGACATCTACGCCAACGTCATCAAGAAGGGCACCGCCTCCGAGAAGCAGGAGGTGAGCGCGGCGCGCTGGGCGACCGTCGGCATCGGCGCGGTCTCGATCGTCCTGGGCGCCCTCGCCCGCGACCTGAACGTCGCGGGACTGGTCGCGCTCGCCTTCGCCGTCGCCGCCTCCGCCAACCTGCCCACGATCCTCTACAGCCTGTTCTGGAAGCGGTTCACCACCTCCGGCGCCCTGTGGTCGATCTACGGCGGCCTGGTCAGCGCGGTCGGCCTGGTGCTGTTCTCGCCGGTGGTGTCGGGCAAGCCGACGTCGATGTTCCCCGACGTCGACTTCCACTGGTTCCCGCTGGAGAACCCGGGCCTCATCTCGATCCCGGTCGGCTTCCTGCTCGGCGTCGTGGGCACCCTCCTGTCCAAGGAGACCCCGGACGACGGCAAGTACGCCGAACTGGAGGTGCGCTCCATGACGGGCACCGGAGCGCACTGAGCGCCCACCCGTCCAAGGCGGCCGCGTCGCGGGGATCGTAGATCCCTACGACGCGGCCGTGCCGCATCTCGTGACTTCCGGCGCTGTCGTTGTCAGTGGTGTCACGTAGGCTCGCAGATGACGAGAACTTCGAGTGGTACGCCACATGGATCACGCGACTGGATCACGCGACGAGGGAGGGGGCCCACGTGCTCATCGACACCTACGGCCGGGTGGCCACCGACCTGAGGGTCTCGCTGACCGACCGGTGCAACCTGCGCTGCACGTACTGCATGCCGGAAGAGGGCCTGCAGTGGCTGGCCAAGCCGACCCTGCTCACCGACGACGAGATCGTCCGCCTGATCGACATCGCCGTCGGCTCCCTCGGCGTCACGGAGGTCCGCTTCACCGGCGGCGAACCCCTGCTGCGCCCCGGCCTGGTCGGTATCGTCGAGCGGGTCGCGGCCCTGGCCCCCCGCCCCCGGACGTCCCTCACCACCAACGGCATCGGACTGAGCCGCACCGCGACCGCCCTGAAGGCCGCCGGCCTGGACCGGGTCAACGTCTCCCTGGACACCCTGCGCCCGGACGTCTTCAAGGCCCTCACCCGCCGGGACCGGCACCACGACGTCATCGAGGGCCTCGAAGCCGCCCACGCGGCCGGCCTGACCCCGGTGAAGGTCAACACCGTCCTGATGCGCGACCTGAACGCGGACGAGGCCCCGGACCTGCTGGCCTGGGCGGTGGAGCACGGCTACGAGCTCCGCTTCATCGAGCAGATGCCCCTGGACGCCCAGCACGGCTGGAAGCGTGAGGGGATGGTGACCGCGGCCGAGATCCTGGACTCGCTGGGCACCCGCTTCGAACTGACCCCCGAAGGCGCCGGGGAGCGCGGCTCGGCTCCGGCCGAGCGCTGGATCGTGGACGGGGGCCCGCACCGCGTCGGCGTCATCGCCTCCGTCACCCGCCCGTTCTGCGCGGCCTGCGACCGCACCCGGCTCACGGCCGACGGACAGATCCGCACCTGCCTGTTCGCCACCGAGGAGACCGACCTGCGCGCCGCCCTGCGCTCCGGAGCCCCCGACGAGGAGATCGCCCGCATCTGGCGGGTGGCGATGTGGGGCAAGAAGGCGGGAGCGGGCCTGGACGACCCGTCGTTCGTCCAGCCGGACCGTCCGATGTCCGCGATCGGCGGTTAGGCGCTGCCCTCCGCACCCGCGTCCGGCGCTTCCCACTCGCCGAAGGGGACCACGTCCTTCAGAAGGCCCCGCACGCCGAGGAACTGCGACAGGTGCTCCCGGTGCTCCTCGCACGCCAGCCATGTCTTGCGGCGCTCAGGCGTGTGGATCTTCGGGTTGTTCCAGGCCAGCACCCACACGGCGGCCGCACGGCAGCCCTTGGCGGAGCAGATCGGGGTTTCGTCAGTCACGGGTTCGTCTCACAGCCACGGCACACAAGGCGACGCCGAGCAGCCACGGGGGGAGCTGCCCGGCGTCGGTCTGTCGCTCCGACGGGGGATGCGGAGCGCGTAGGCAGTATGTCACGGGTCACCTGCCGCCCGGCACAGGAACAACATGATTGATCTGAGCTTTTCATGAGCTTCCCGGGAGGCCCGAGTCCGGGCGTCGCGACGGGCCAGGTCAAGCCTGGTCACGCGGCTCGCGCGCCGCACCCGCCGCGGGGTCGCCCGGGGTGTCCTCCGGGGCGGGCCGCGCGAAACCGTCGTCGGTCCGCGGCGGTGTGATCATCGGCTTCGTCGGCATGGTGACGAAGGTCGACGGCAGCTTGGGAGCGCCCTCCCGCCCGGCGTTCGCGATGACCACGGCGACGTAGGGCAGCACCGCCCCGAGCACCAGTGCCACGATCGCCACGTAGCGCTCGACGTTCCACAGCGCCACCGCGAGGATCACCGACGCCGTGCGGATCGACATCGAGATGACGTACCGGCGCTGCCGGCCGCGCACGTCCTCCTGAAGGCCCGCCCGGGCTCCCGTGATCCGGAACACCTGGGCGTTGCCGTCGCCGTGCTGTTTCCGCATCACCTGTCCACCATTCGTCCGTATCGGACAACTCCCCGCACGCCCTCCACGTTACGCCGCGTTCCCGGCACCCACGAGGGCGGGGCCGCCCTCTGCCTGCGCGAACGGCCCGGGCCGCGCCCCGCGGTGCACCCGCGGCTTCCGGTCGGCCGCACCCGACGTGCGACGCACGGGGAGCGCCCCGACACTGGGCGTAATGCTCACGTCGAGCCGGACGAGGAGGCAGCCATGGGCTGGTTGTGGGCGATCATCGTGGGTTTCGTGCTGGGGATGATCGCGAAGGCGATCATCCCGGGCAAGCAGCACAGCCCGATCTGGCTCACCACGATCTTCGGCATGCTTGGCGCGATCGTCGGCAACGCGGTCGCCCGCGCCGCCGGTGTCGCCTCGACCCGCGGTATCGACTGGAGCCGGCACTTCTTCCAGCTCGTGGCCGCGATCATCATCGTCTTCGTCGGCGACATGGCGTACATGGCCCTGTGGGGCAACAAGAAACGGCAGGACGCCCAGCAGGCGTAGCACGGACACACGGGCCGAAGGCAACCGAAGGGGCGGTCCACCGGAATCCCCGGTGGACCGCCCCTTCGCACGTGCCTCCGTGCCCCGGCTCAGCCGCGCGTGAACTCGACCGCCGCCAGGTTCTTCTTGCCCCGGCGCAGCACCAGCCAGCGGCCGTGCAGCAGGTCCGCCTCGGCGGGGACCGCGTCCTCGGCGGTGACCTTGACGTTGTTCACGTAGGCGCCGCCCTCCTTCACCGTGCGGCGCGCGGCCGACTTGCTGGGCACCAGGCCGACCTCGGCGAACAGGTCGACCACCGGTCCGAGCTCGGTCACCTCGGCGTGCGGCACCTCCGACAGCGCCGCGGCCAGGGTCCGCTCGTCCAGCCCGGCCAGCTCGCCCTGGCCGAACAGCGCCTTGGACGCGGCGATCACGGCGGCCGTCTGGTCGGCGCCGTGCACCAGCGTCGTCAGCTCCTCGGCCAGCGCGCGCTGCGCGGCCCGGGCCTGCGGACGCTCCTCGGTCTGCCGCTCCAGCTCCTCCAGCTCCTCGCGGGACCTGAAGGACAGGATGCGCAGGTAGCGGGGGATGTCCCGGTCGTCCACGTTCAGCCAGAACTGGTAGAACGCGTACGGCGTCGTCATCTCCGCGTCGAGCCAGACCGCGCCGCCCTCGGTCTTGCCGAACTTGGTGCCGTCCGCCTTGGTCATCAGCGGCGTCGCGAGCGCGTGCACCGCCGCGTCCGGCTCGAGCCGGTGGATCAGGTCGAGGCCCGCCGTGAGGTTGCCCCACTGGTCGCTGCCGCCCTGCTGGAGCGTGCAGCCGTACCTCCGGTAGAGCTGGAGGAAGTCCATGCCCTGGAGGATCTGGTAGCTGAACTCGGTGTAGCTGATGCCCTGGTCGGACTCCAGCCGGCGGGCGACGGAGTCCTTCGTCAGCATCTTGTTGACCCGGAAGTGCTTGCCGATGTCCCGCAGGAACTCGATCGCGGACAGGCCCTGGGTCCAGTCGAGGTTGTTCACCATGACGGCGGCGTTCTCGCCCTCGAAGGACAGGAACGGCTCGATCTGGCCCCGCAGCCGGTCCACCCAGCCGGCCACCGTCTCCGGGTCGTTCAGCGTGCGCTCGGCGGTCGGCCGGGGGTCGCCGATCAGGCCCGTGGCGCCGCCGACCAGCGCCAGCGGCCGGTGCCCGGCCTGCTGGAGCCGCCGCACGGTGAGCACCTGCACCAGGTGCCCCACGTGCAGGGACGGCGCGGTCGGGTCGAAGCCGCAATAGAACGTGACGGGACCGTCCGCGAGCGCCTTGCGCAAAGCGTCCTCGTCGGTGGACAGGGCGAACAGCCCCCGCCACTTCAGCTCGTCGACGATGTCCGTCACGGTTCTCGTGTCTCCTAGGTGAAGCGATGGTGCTCAGTGGTCTTCGGCAGTCGGGTGACGGCCGACTACGAGGTTATACGCCCTGGCTCACGGAACTCATGTTGAAATCCGGGACGCGCAGCGCCGGCATCGCGGCCCGGGTGAAGTAGTCGCTCCACTCCCTGGGCAGCGTCTTCTCGGTCCGCCCGGCCTCCGTCGCCCTGCCCAGCAGGTCCACCGGCGACTCGTTGAACCGGAAATTGTTGACCTCGCCGGTCACCTCGCCGTTCTCCACGAGGTACACGCCGTCCCGGGTCAGGCCCGTGAGCAGCAGCGTCGCGGGGTCCACCTCGCGGATGTACCACAGGCAGGTGAGCAGCAGCCCACGCTCGGTGCCGGCGATCATCTCCTGAAGCGAGCGGTCGGTGCCGCCGTCGAGGACGAGGTTGCCCGCCGAGGGGGCGAGCGGCAGACCGGTCAGGCCGGCGCTGTGCCGGGTGGTCAGCAGGTGTCGCAGCTCGCCGTCGGTGATCCACTCCGTGGCGTACACGGGCAGCCCGTTGTCGAACACCGACCGGTCGTCCCCGGAGGAGTGCGAGACCACGAACGGCGCGCACTCCAGACCGGGCTCGTTCGGATCGCTGCGCAGCGTCAGCGGAAGCTCGGTCAGCCTCTCGCCGACGCGGGTGCCGCCGCCGGGCTTGGAGAACACCGTGCGCCCCTCGGCGGCGTCCCGGCCCGAGGACGACCAGATCTGGTAGATCAGCAGATCGGCGACCGCCGTCGGCGGCAGCAGCGTCTCGTACCGCCCGGCGGGCAGCTCGATCCGGCGCTCCGCCCAGCCGAGCCGTACGGCCAGCTCCGCGTCCAGCGCCGCCGGGTCGACGTCCTTGAAGTCCCGCGTGGACCGCCCGGCCCACGCCGAGCGGGTGCGGTCCGGCGACTTGGCGTTCAGCTCCAGCGTCCCGGCCGGCTGGTCGTGGCGCAGCCGCAGACCCGTCGACGTGCCCAGGTAGGTCGACACCATCTCGTGGTTGGCGAAGCCGTACAGTTCGCGGCCACCGGCACGCGCGCGGGCGAACGACTCGCCGAGCGCCGGCGCGAAGTCCGCGAACACCGCCGAGGAGGTCTCGGCGGGCGCGTCGGTGAAGTCAGGGGACTGCGGTACGTCCGCGACCAGCGGCTGGGCGTCCTCGGCGGGCCCCGCCCCGCGCGCCGCGGCCTCCGCGGCCCGCACCAGCGGCTCCAGATCGTCCTCGGTCACGGCCGCCCGCGACACCACGCCCGAGGCGGTGCCTTCCCGGCCGTCGACGGTCGCGATCACGGTGAGGGTGCGCCCGCGGGTGACACCGTTCGTGGTCAGCGCGTTGCCCGCCCAGCGCAGATTGGCGGTGGACTGCTCGTCGGCGATCACGACGCACCCGTCGGCCCGGGACAGTGCGAGGGCGCGCTCGACGATCTCGTGCGGCTTGCTGGTACGCGGGCTCATCGACCGGCCTCCTGCGTGGTGTTCAGAATGTTGACGCCCTTGAAGAGGGCCGACGGGCAGCCGTGGGAGACCGCCGCGATCTGGCCCGGCTGGGCCTTGCCGCAGTTGAAGGCGCCGCCCAGGACATACGTCTGGGGGCCGCCCACGGCCGCCATGGAGCCCCAGAACTGGGGAGTGATCCCCTGGTAGGCGAAGTCCCGCACCTGTCCGTCGAGCCGGCCGTTGCGGATCATGTAGGCCCGCTGACCCGTGAACTGGAAGTTGTAGCGCTGCATGTCGATCGACCAGGACCGGTCCCCGACGACGTAGATCCCCCGGTCGACGCTCCCGATGAGGTCCTCGGTCGACAGCCCGGCCGGGTCCGGCTGGAGCGACACGTTCGCCATGCGCTGCACGGGCACATGGCCGGGGGAGTCGGCGAAGGCGCACCCGTTGGACCGCTCGAACCCGGTCAGCCTCGCGATCCTGCGGTCCAGCTGGTAGCCGACCAGCGTCCCGTCCTTGACCAGGTCCCAGGACTGACTCTCCACGCCTTCGTCGTCGTAGCCGACGGTGGCCAGGCCGTGCTCGGCGGTGCGGTCGCCGGTGACGTTCATCAGCTCGGAGCCGTACGTCAGCTTGCCCAACTGGTCGAAGGTGGCGAAGGAGGTGCCCGCGTAGGCGGCCTCGTACCCGAGGGCCCGGTCCAGCTCGGTGGCGTGCCCGATGGACTCGTGGATGGTCAGCCACAGGTTGGAGGGGTCGACGACCAGGTCGTACAGGCCCGCCTCGACGCTCGGTGCGCGCATCTTCTCGGCGAGCAGCCCGGGGATCCGCTCCAGCTCGCCGTCCCAGTCCCAGCCGGTGCCGGTCAGGTACTCCCAGCCGCGCCCGACGGGCGGGGCGAGGGTGCGCATCGAATCGAACTCGCCGCTGGAGCCGTCCACCGAGACGGCGGTCAGCTGCGGATGCAGCCGCACCCGCTGCTGCGTGGTCACGGTCCCGGCCGTGTCGGCGTAGAACTTGTTCTCGTGCACGGTCAGCAGCGAGGCGTCGACATGGTCGACCCCGTCGGCGGCGAGCAGCCGCGCGCTCCACTCGGCGAGCAGCGCGGACTTCTCCTCGTCCGGCACGGAGAACGGGTTGATCTCGTACGACGAGACCCAGGTCTTCTCGGCGTGCACCGGCTCGTCCGCCAACTCGACCCGCTCGTCGGATCCCGCGGCCTTGATGACCTGCGCCGACAGCTTGGCCATCGCCACGGCCTGCGAGGCGACCTTGGCGGCCGCGTCCAGCGTCAGATCCACCCCGGAGGCGAACCCCCACGTCCCGCCGTGCACGACCCGCACCGCGTACCCCAGGTCGGTGGTGTCCGACGACCCGGCGAGCCGGGCGTCCCTGAGCCGCCAGGACGCACTGCGCACCCGCTCGAACCGGAAGTCCGCATGCTCGGCCCCGAGCGCCCGCGCCCGCGCGAGAGCGGCGTCGGCGAGGGCGCGTAGGGGCAGTTCCAGGAATGACTGATCGACTTCATGGGGCACGGTGGGGTCCTCCGAGGTGCTTGCCTGTGATGCCCGTCGCAGGCAGTGAACCACGACTCACCGACCGCGCTCCCCGGAATAACCACCGCTGACTCAGCCCTCCGGCGAGCCACCCGCCGCGAGTGCCGTGAACGCCGCCCAGGTGGTCGGCGTGACGACGAGGGGACGGATCCCCTTGTCCTTGGAGTCCCGGATGTGCACGGAGTCGGGGCGTAGCGCGACCTCGACGCAGTTGTCGCCGTCTCCGCCGCTGTAACTGCTCTTGTACCAGGACAGTTCGGTACTCATAGCGCTCCTCGCATCTGTTCCAGCAGGTTCACCGTCGCCCGGCAATCAAGGGCTTGGGAACGGAGCTTGCCATAGCGTTGGTGGAGGACGCTCACTTCGCCGGGATCAGCGATCAGGCTGCTGGACCGATGCCCCTCGGTGTAGCCGAACCATTGGTGTCCCGGCGTCTCTGCCAAGTACAACTGGCCGTCGACTCCGCAGTGGTCTTCCTGGTACCGAGGCATGATCTGGATCTCGACGTTCGTACGCCTGCCGACGTTCAGCAAGTGGTCGATGACAGCGCTGGTGACTGATGCGCCACCGACCCCACGCTCCAGGATGGCCTGCTCGATGATGAATGTGAACGCGGTATTCGGCCGCTGAGTCAGTAACGCCTGACGTTCCAGTCGTGCTGCAAGCTTCTGATTGATCTGCTCACCCGTCCACGGCGGGAGCTGACGCTCGAACACCGCCCGCGCGTAGCCCTCCGGCTGCAACAACCCCGGAACCGCCCGGCACTCGTACGCGTACAGGGAGATCGCCTCCTCCTCGATCCCCGCCCACTGGCGGAACCACGAGGCCAGCCCCGCCCGCCTCGTCAGGCTCCGCGCCGCCGCCGTGAGGACCTTGAGGGCCACCGGCCCCAGCACCTCCTCCGCCCGCGAGGGCAGATCCCCCGGAGGGAACCGCTTCCCCTGCTCGATCTTCGCCACGTACGCGGCCGAGTACCGTACCCGCACGGCGAACTCCTCCTGCGTCAGCCCGGATTCCTCCCGCAGGGCCTTCAGGACCGCGCCGAAGGTCTTGAGACTGTCGGAGAGTTCGGGTTCCGTGGTCGCGTTGCCGCCTCCGCCGTGGTCCGCCGTCATCGCCGCACCCTCCCGTGCTCACGTTCTCACCGGTGTTCGCTCAATCCGCCCAACCCGCCCAACCCGGCAAGCGTCACGCGGAGTTACCCACCCAGTCCACAGTGTGCACTGATACAAACCGGTCTGTATCGGTGTCGTGCCTGTTGGCAGGGTCGGGGCAGCCGGAACGCTGGGCGTCATGCCAGCACCGCATGCCCAAGAGGCCGTAACCGTCAGTGTGTTCGCCCTACGTCTGTCCGCCACTCGGCGCGGGGCCCGGCTTGCGCGTCGCCTGGCCGTGCACCAGCTCGACCTGTGGGGCGTGCCGTACGGGAGCGTGGTCTCCGAGACGGTCGCCCTGGTGGTCGCCGAACTCAGCGCCAACGCGGTGCTGCACGGCCGGGTTCCCGGACGGGACTTCGCGCTGCGGCTGCGCTGCGACCGCGCCGCCGGTGTCGTACGGGTGGAGGTGTCCGACACGCACCCGAGCCGCCCCGAGCCCCCTGCACCGGCTCCGGACCCCGCGGACACCGACGGCGGCAGGGGCCTGCTCCTCGTGGAGGCCCTCGCCGACCGCTGGGGCGTGACCGAGCGCATCGGCCCGGGCAAGACCGTGTGGGCGGAGTGCGCGCTCTGTGAGCCCCCATTTCCGGCATAACCGGAGACAGGGGGCGGCCGGGTTGACGGTCGCCCCTCTCCTGCACCACCCTTTCACTACTTAACTAGTGAAAGGGTGGTGGTGGAGCGCATGGTCGAGTACCGCATCGACCGGCACAGCGGCGTCGCCACGTACGTGCAGATCGTTCAGCAGACCAAACAGGCCCTGCGCCTCGGACTGCTGTGCCCCGGCGACCGGCTGCCGACCGCCCGCGAGGTGGTCGAGGCCACCGCCATCAATCCCAACACCGTCCTCAAGGCCTACCGCGAACTGGAGCGGGAGGGCCTGGTCGAGGCGCGGCGCGGGCTCGGCACCTTCGTCCGCAAGGCACTGGGCGCCACGCCGGCCGACTCCCCGCTCCGCACAGAGCTGGAGGAGTGGGCCCGGCGCGCCCACGAGGCCGGACTCGAACGGGACGACGTGGCCGCGCTTTTCACCGCCGTACTCGACAAGCAATTCTTGGGAGATCCGTCATGAGCAGCGACACGGCCCTGCGGGCCGACGCTCTGGGGAAACGGTTCGGCCGCCGTGCGGGCTGGGCCCTGCGGGACTGCTCGTTCCGGCTGCCGACCGGGCGCGTGTGCGCCGTCGTCGGGCCGAACGGCGCGGGCAAGTCCACCCTGCTGACCCTGGCCGCCGCCCTGACGGCGCCCACCGAGGGCACGCTGACCGTCCTCGGCACCACCCCGGCCGAGGCCCGCCCCCGGGTCGGTTACGTCGCCCAGGACAAGCCGCTCTACCCCCAGCTCGCCATCGCCGACATCCTGCGCATGGGCGCCGGGCTCAACCCCGGACGCTGGGACGCGGCCGTCGCCGAACGGGTCGTCGCGGGCGGTGACCTGGATCCCGGCGCCCGGATCCGTACTCTGTCCGGCGGTCAGCGCACCCGGGTCGCGCTCGCCCTCGCCCTCGGCAAGCGGCCCGATCTGCTGCTCCTGGACGAGCCGATGGCCGACCTGGACCCGCTGGCCCGGCACGAGCTGATGGGCACGCTGATGGGACAGGCCGCCCAGTACGGCACCACCGTCGTGATGTCCTCGCACGTCGTCGCCGAGCTGGCGGACTCCTGCGACCACCTGCTGCTGGTCGGCGGCGGCCGGGTCCGGCTGGCCGGTGAGATCGACGAGCTGCTCGCCGCCCATCTGCGGATCTCCGGCGCCGCCGCGGACACCGACCTCGGCCCGCACACCGTGGTCGAGTCCCGGATCACCGGCCGCCAGCTCACCGCGCTGATCCGCCCCGCCGGACCGCTCGCCACCGGCTGGCGCGCCACCGCGCCCTCCCTGGAGGAACTGGTCCTCGCCCATCTGCGCAGCCCCGGCGCACCGACCCTGACCGAGGAGCGTGCCGCGTGACCGCCGCGACCCCGACCGCCCCGGCCGCCGACCGGCCCCGACTGACCCGCTGGCTGCTGCGGCTGCACCGCCCGGCGCTCTGCGTCTGGGCCGGCCTGGCGCTCGCCCTGGCCACCCTGCTGCTCGCCCTGGCAGGCCCGCTCGCGGACGCGGCGGCCGAGGGCTGGCGCCAGTACAACGCCTGCGCCATGTCTTCGCGGTGCAGCTACGGCCAGGACGCGATCCTGCGCTACAAGGACTACTACAACTACGCCACCATCGCGCTGAACCTGCTGCCCTTCGCGGTGGCCGCCTGGGCGGGCGCCGCGCTGACCGGCAAGGAGCTGGAGTCCGGCACCGCCCGGCTGGCCTGGACCCAGGCCACCTCCCCGGCCCGCTGGCTGGCGGTACGGCTGACCGTCCCGGCACTCGCCGTCGCCCTCTGCACCGGGCTGCTGGGCTGGCTGCACCACCGCGCCTGGGCCGCGGGCCAGGGCCGGATCGACAGCGCCAAGGAGTGGTACGACCGCTTCACCTTCCACACCAACGGGCCCACCCTCGCCGCACTCGCCCTCGCCGGGCTCGCGGCCGGTGCCCTGGCCGGACTGCTGCTGCGCCGGGCGCTGCCCGCGCTGATCGTGGGCGTGCTGGTCACGGGGGGTGTGCGGGGACTGGCGGAGCTGGCGCTGCCCCATCTGTGGCCCGCGGTCACCCGCACCAGCGCCGTGGACACGTTCCCTGGCGTCGGTCTGGAGGTCGAGCAGGGCATGGTGACCCGGGACGGTGCCCATGTGCCGATGCCGTCGTGCAACACCGCTGCGGAGTGCGACGCGGCGTACCGGGACTTCACTGGCCGCTACAACATCTTCCACCCGCTTTCCCACTTCTGGCCCCTCCAGCTCACCACCACCGCGCTGGTGCTGGCCGTCGCCGGGTTGCTGGCTGCGGGCTGCTTCCTGGCACTGCGCCGGGTGACGGGCCCGCTGCGGCCGGGGCGCACCGCGAAGGCTCGGACGGGCACGGCGAAGGCCCTGAAGACCGCCGTCTGACGCCTCTCCCGGCCGGGGCGCACTACGGTGGAGCCATGTCCGGCAAGCGGCGTGGTGGCCGGGCGTGGACGAACCGGTCCCCTGCGGCGGGCGGGGTCCCGCCCGAGGCCTTTGGTACGTGGGCGGCGCGGGAGTACGAGCGGCTGGCGGAGCGGCATCCGGAGGACCGTGAGGAGCTTCTGCTGGAGGCGGCCGACGCCTGGAGCGAAGCGGACGAGCACGGACGTGCGGTCACCGTCTACGAGCGGCTGCTGGAGCCGGGGAACGGGGCCTGCTCGGAACCGGACCTGGTGGACGCCTTCCGGATCGGTTCGCTGTGGGACGCGGGCCGGGAGACGGACGCCCGCGCCGCGGCAGCCGCGTTCCGTGCGCGCCACCCCCGGCACCCGGCCGCCTGGAACGTCGTCGCCGAGGCCTTCGAGGGCGTGGACCAGCCGGCGGCGGCCGCCGAGTGGTTCACGGCGGGCGTCACCCATGCGCTGGGCGCGGGCGCCCCGGTGACGGCGGACGCCGTGGAGGAGGCCCCGTACGGCTTCGACGTGGAGACCCTGGTCATCGGGCGCCACCGGGTGCGGCGCCTCCTGGGGTTCCCGCACGATGACTGGGACGACGTGGCCGACCAGCTGCACGAGCGGCGTGAGTCCGCCTGGCTGGGCCGGGCACGCCCGCTCGACGAGGTCCATGATCCCGTCCGCCTCAGGCGGCTCAGGGAGGGCGGCGCCGAGGCACTGCACGCCGAGGTCGCGGCGCTGACGGACACCTCGCCCGTGGACCGTACGGACCGGACCGCGCCCGTGGCCCCGCACCGGACCTGTGTCCTCTTCTGGCCGCTGGAGGAGTTCGCGCGGCTGCGCTCACGCAGCCCGGAAGCCGCCGGGGAGTACGGCGACGACCACGCCGGCCACACCCGGCAGGTCGAGCGGACCCTCGGGGAGCTGTCCGAGCGCGGGGTCCCGCACCTGGCGGTCGGCCATGCCACGGTGTCCGGACTCGAGGCCCTCGCGGAACGGATCGACGGATCACCGGATGCCTCGGACACCCTCGCCGAGTACGCGGCCGAACTCGCGCGTACGGGACACACCACCGACTGGCCACCCCCGCGCAACGGACCCTGCTGGTGCGGCTCGACGCGCAAGTACAAGAAGTGCTGCGGAAACCCGGCTCTCACCTGAGGGCGCGGAAGGCCCGGCGAGGCGGGGGGTCGAGAACGAGCGGCACCTGTTGCCCCGGGGTGCGGCGTTCGTCGCGGGAGGCTGGCCGTCTGTAGGAACCCAACAGGAGCCAGGTGGCGCCACTGTCGGTGCCCGAATGCCCGCCGACCTGGTCGGACCGATAGGTTTTCGGTGAAGGCACCTGCCTCGGCAGGGGTTCCAGTCCGCTATCGAAAGGGTGATCCGTTGAGCCGCTCGGTTCTCGTCACCGGAGGCAACCGGGGCATCGGCCTCGCCATCGCCCGTGCGTTCGCCGACGCCGGAGACAAGGTCGCCATCACGTACCGTTCGGGGGAGCCGCCGGCCGCCCTCAAGGAAATGGGCTGCCTCGCCGTCAGGTGCGACATCACCGACCCCGAGCAGGTGGAGCAGGCCTACAAGGAGGTCGAGGCCGAGCACGGCCCCGTCGAGGTCCTCGTCGCCAACGCCGGCGTCACCAAGGACCAGCTCCTGATGCGCATGTCCGAGGAGGACTTCACCTCGGTCCTGGAGACCAACCTCACCGGCACCTTCCGCGTCGTCAAGCGGGCCAACCGCGGCATGCTGCGCGCCAAGAAGGGCCGCGTCGTCCTGATCTCCTCGGTGGTCGGTCTGCTCGGCTCGGCGGGGCAGGCCAACTACGCCGCCTCCAAGGCCGGCCTGGTCGGCTTCGCGCGCTCCCTCGCCCGTGAGCTGGGCTCGCGCAACATCACCTTCAACGTCGTCGCCCCCGGCTTCGTGGACACCGACATGACCCGGGCGCTCTCCGACGAGCAGCGCGAGAACATCATGGGGCAGGTGCCGCTCGGCCGGTACGCGCAGCCCGAGGAGATCGCCGCCGCGGTGCGGTTCCTCGCCTCCGACGACGCCTCGTACATCACTGGAGCCGTCATCCCCGTTGACGGCGGACTGGGAATGGGTCACTGATCACCATGAGCGGAATTCTCGAGGGCAAGCGCGTCCTGATCACGGGTGTGCTCACGGAGGCCTCCATCGCCTTCCACACGGCCAAGCTGGCCCAGGAGCAGGGCGCCGAGGTCATCCTCACCGCCTTCCCGCGGCCGACGCTGACCGAGCGCATCGCCAAGAAGCTGCCCAAGCCCACCAAGGTCATCGAGCTGGACGTCACCAACGACGAGCACCTCGGGCGCCTGGCCGACGTCGTCGGCGAGGAGCTGGGCGGTCTGGACGGCGTCGTCCACTCCATCGGCTTCGCGCCGCAGGACGCGCTCGGCGGCAACTTCCTCAACACGCCGTTCGAGTCCGTGGCCACCGCCATGCACGTCTCGGCGTTCTCGCTGAAGTCGCTGACCATGGCCTGCCTGCCGCTGATGCAGAACGGCGGCTCGGTCGTCGGCCTCACCTTCGACGCGCAGTACGCCTGGCCGCAGTACGACTGGATGGGCCCGGCCAAGGCCGCCCTGGAGGCCACCAGCCGCTACATGGCGCGCGACCTGGGCAAGCAGAACGTCCGCTGCAACCTCATCTCGGCGGGCCCGCTCGGCTCCATGGCCGCCAAGTCCATCCCCGGCTTCAGCGAGCTGGCCTCCGTCTGGGACACCCGTGCTCCGCTGGAGTGGGACCTCAAGGACCCCGAGCCGGCCGGCCGCGGTGTGGTCGCGCTGCTCAGCGACTGGTTCCCGAAGACGACCGGCGAGATCGTCCACGTGGACGGCGGTCTGCACGCCATCGGCGCGTGACGCTGCCGCTGGGGCCCGGCCGGGTCCCAGCGACGTTCGAGGGCCCGCACCCCGAGGGGGTGCGGGCCCTCCGCGTTCCCGCGCGGGCCGTTCGGACGACCGGCCGCTGCGGGAAGGAAGGCGCGCTCGGTCCGGGTCACTCACCCGCGGGCGAGGTGAACCGGCCCGGACGGCACATCAGCGGGTAGGTAGCCGCCGCGGCGGCGGCCGCCTCGCGGTCGCCCGCTCGGATCGCGTCGAGCAGCCGGGCGTGGTCCATGTACGTGTCCGGCGTCAGCTCCGCGCCGATGTCCGCGCGCAGCCAGTCCCGCAGCACCTCGCCCAGATCCGCGTACATCGCGGTCATGACGTCGTTGTGGGCGGCGGCCACCACCGCCAGATGGAAGGTGGCGTCCGCGGTCACGAACGCCTCCGTGTCACCGGACTCCCAGGCCTCCTCGCGGCGCAGCCACTGCGCATGGAGCTGCTTGAGGTCCTTCTCGGTGCGCCGCTCCGCGGCCAGCCCCGCCGCGGTCGACTCCAGCGTGGAGCGCAGCTCGGCGATGTGCTGCGGATCGGCGTCGGCGAACCTGCGGTGCATCACGCCCGCCAGCTCGCTGGTCGCCACGACGTACGTGCCCGAACCCTGGCGGATGTCCAGCAGGCCGTTGTGGGCCAGTGCCCGGACCGCCTCGCGGACGGTGTTGCGGGCGACACCGAGCTGCTCCACCAGCTCCGGTTCTGTCGGGATGCGGGAACCGACCGGCCACTCGCCCGTGGTGATCTGGCCGCGCAGCGCGGCGATGATCTGTTCGGACAGCGCCGACCGGCGCGGCTGGCTCAGAGACATGGCACACCTTCGGACACGGGACCCGGGGGCGGACCCCCGAGCCGTCGACAACCAATCATCCCATCATTCTATGATGGTCCTCATGCCACGCGAGGAAACGACCCGAACGACGACCCCGACCACCGAACGCATCCCGGCCGTGACCACCGGGTCCCCGTCCGTCCCGGAACCGGAACCGCATGGCCGGCGGGCGTCCGGCGCCGCGCGCGTGTGGACCACGCGCCTGGTCGTCGTCGGCCTCGTGCTGTCCGCGCTGAACCTCCGCCCCGCCATCACCAGCCTCGGCGCGCTCCTGGAGGAGGTCCGCCAGGGGCTCGGCATGAGCGGCAGCGTGGCCGGACTGCTCACCTCCGTGCCGCCGCTCTGCTTCGCCGCCTTCGGCGTCATGGCCCCCCGGCTGGCCCGCCGCTTCGGACCGGCCGCGGTGGTGTGCTCGGGCATGCTCGCCATCGCCGCCGGACTGGTGATACGCCCCTACGCGGGCAGCACGGCCGCGTTCCTCGCCGCCAGCGCGCTGGCCCTCATGGGCATCGCCGTCAGCAACATCCTGATGCCGGTCATCGTCAAGCGCTGGTTCCCCGACCGGGTCGGCACCATGACCGGTCTGTACTCGATGGCCCTCGCCCTCGGCACCTCGGCCGCCGCCGCGGTGACCGTGCCGCTGACCGGGGCGCTCGGGGGCAACTGGCGGTCCGGACTGTCGGTGTGGGCCCTGCTCGCAGCGGTGGCGGTGCTGCCGTGGCTGCCGCTGGTACGGGACCGGGGCGCCCGGTCCGCCGCGCGGACGACGGCCCGTACCGGATCCGCGTCCGAGGCGCCGGCCCACGCGCGGGAGGCGCAGGCGCCGCCGCTGCGCATCGCCCGCAGCCGTACCGCCTGGGCCCTGGCCGTCTTCTTCGGGCTCCAGGCGACCGCCGCCTACATCACCATGGGCTGGATGGCCCAGATCTTCCGGGACGCGGGCGTGCCCGCCGGCAAGGCCGGGCTGCTCCTCGCCGTGACGATGGCGATGGGCGTGCCGCTGGCCTTCGTCATCCCGCGCCTGGCCACCCGGCTGCCCCACCAGGGCCCGATCGTGCTGGTGCTCGGGGTCTGCGGCCTGGCCGGCTACGCCGGTCTCTACCTCGCGCCCGCCGCCGGCTCCTGGGCCTGGGCCCTGCTCCTCGGGATCGCCAACTGCGCCTTCCCGCTCGCGCTCACGATGGTCGGCATGCGGGCCAGGACCGGTCAGGGCGTGGCCCAGCTGTCCGCGTTCGCCCAGAGCACCGGCTATCTGATCTCCATCCCGGGTCCGCTCCTGGTGGGCGTGCTGTACCAGAGCAGCGGCGGCTGGGGGCTGCCCATCGCGCTCATGGCCGGCCTGATGGTGCCGCAGATGGTGGTGGGATACGTGGCGGGCCGCAACCGCACGGTGGAGGACGAGGCGACGCGCTGAGGCGGACCCGGAGGCCGCGTTCCGGACGAAGGGTGCGAGACTGGGGCGCATGCAGCCTGTGCTCGACCCGAACCCCAAGAACGGCCAGCGGAAGATGCTGCTCGTCCTCGGCGCGTTCTTCGCCATCTTCGTGATCATCGCCATCGTCGCGACCCTCGCGGCGCCGTGACCCCCGCGCCGCACGTGCGTCCCGTGACGCCCGCGCGTCCGTGAGCCCGGTCCTCAGGGTCGATGGTGGGGTTAACCCCCCATCCCCTAGGGGGTGCGGGTCAGGGGGGAAGTGGGTGGATCACCGGATGGGCCGGGGCGCGCCGGTTCCGTAGCTTCGAGATGTGACCGCGAAGGGCGGTCCGCGGACCTCGGAGACCAGCGGAGGCGATCATGTCGGCCCCTACGCACACCCGGCCCCGCCCGGCGACCACGGGCGCCGGCGTCGACCCCCGGCTGCCGTGGTGGGCCCTGGCGCTGCCCGTGCTGGCCTTCGTCGTGCTGCTCCTCCTCATCCGCAACCCGGCGGACGCGCAGGCGGCCACCGGCGACCCCGCGATCACCCAGCTGCTCCGGCACGCCCGGGAACTGCTCGCCCTCTGACGGCCCCGAGCAGGCGCCGGGACGCCGTCCCCGGACCCGGCCGCGTGCCGTCCGCCCCGCCCAAGAAGTCGCATGTCAACTCCCTGCGCCCCATGGCCTGTTTCATGCGAAGCTGGGACGCATGAGCGTCGCAGAACCCCGCAGGATTGTCCTCTTCCGGCATGCGAAAGCCGACTGGCCGCAGGTGACCGACCACGAACGACCACTCGCCGAGCGGGGCCGCACGGACGCCGCAGTCGCCGGCCGCAGGCTGGCCGACACCGGTGTCCCCTTCGACCTGGCCCTGTGCTCCACCGCGACCCGAACCCGCGAGACCTGGAAGCTCGCCGTCCACGAGTTGCCGCATCGGCCGAAGACCGTCTACGAGGAGCGGGTCTACGACGCCTCGCCCGGCGAGCTGATCACCGTGCTCAACGAGACGCCGGACGATGTGCGGAACCTGGTCCTCATCGGCCACAACCCGGGCATCCGGGGACTGGCCGAGGTGCTGTCCGGCTCGGCCGAGGAGGACGCCCGCGAGCGGATGAGCCGCCGTGGGTTCCCGGCCGCCGCGTTCGCCGTGATGTCCTTCGACGGCTCCTGGAAGGCCCTGGAACCGGGCGTGGCCACCCTGCTCGACTACTGGGCGCCGTCGGAGTAACCCGACGGCGGTGCGGGAGGCGGCCGGCGCGGGCCGCTCAGCCCTCCTCGTGCGCGTCCGCCGCCTCGACCTCTTCGCGGGTGACCCCGAGCAGGTACAGGACCGTGTCGAGGAACGGCACGTTCACGGCCGTGTGCGCCGCCTCCCGCACCACCGGCTTGGCGTTGAAG
Organism: Streptomyces cyslabdanicus; assembly: GCF_052663305.1. Lineage (NCBI taxonomy): Bacteria > Bacillati > Actinomycetota > Actinomycetes > Kitasatosporales > Streptomycetaceae > Streptomyces > Streptomyces cyslabdanicus. The sequence continues at coordinate 12,589 of NZ_JBQRUW010000001.1, read as the reverse complement.
GCGACCCCGAGACCGGCCGCGTTGAGCATGTCCAGGTCGTTCGCGCCGTCACCGATCGCGACCGTCTGCGACAGCGGAACGCCCGCCTCGGCGGCGAACCGGCGCAGCAGCCGCGCCTTGCCCGGCCGGTCGACGATCTCGCCGGTGACCCGGCCGGTCAGCTTCCCGTCGACGATCTCCAGGGTGTTGGCCTGCGCGAAGTCCAGCCCGAGCCGCTCCTTCAGATCGTCCGTGACCTGGGTGAATCCACCCGAGACGACACCGACCTGGTAACCGAGCCGCTTGAGCGTGCGGATCAGGGTGCGCGCGCCCGGCGTCAGGCGCACCTCGCTGCGCACCTTGTCCACCACGGAGGCATCCAGCCCCTCCAGCAGGGCCACGCGCGCGTGCAGCGACTGCTCGAAGTCCAGCTCGCCGCGCATCGCCGCCGCCGTCACCTCGGCGACCTTGTCCTCGCAGCCGGCGTGGCCGGCGAACAGTTCGATCACCTCGTCCTGGATGAGCGTGGAGTCCACGTCCATGACGACCAGGCGCTGGGCCCGCCGGTGCAGGCCCGCCCCGACTACCGCGACATCGACACCGAGTGCCGCGGCCTCTGTCGCCAGCGCGGTGCGCAGCGGCTCCGTCTCCACGCCGGACACCGCGAACTCCACCGCCGTCACCGGGTACTTGGCCAGCCGGAAGATACGGTCGATGTTGCCGCCGACGCGGGTGATCCGCGCGGCGATCCGGGCCGTCGCCTCGGCGGTGAGCGGGTGGCCGAGAACGGTGACCAGCGAGCGGCCGAGGCCGCGCGGCCGGTTGTCGCCGCGGCCGGAGATGATCTCCGCCTGCATCTTCATCGACTCGGCCCAGCTGTGCACGGTGGCCCGCAGATCGCCCTCAAGACCGGCGGACGGCTGGGTGACGAGCGCGCACAGCACGATCCGGCCACGGGTGACGACCTGCTCGATGTCGACCACGTCGACGGAGTAGGCGGCGAGGGTGTCGAAGAGGCCGGCCGTGATGCCAGGCCTGTCCTTCCCGAAGATCTTGACGAGAAGAGTGGGATCGGCAGAGGTCTGCGAAGCGCTCATGGTGTTTCCACCGTATCCGGCACCCAGTGCCCGCTGCCCCTCAGGTCCGCCTGACGGACAGCGAACAACAGGTGTCCGCCGGATGGCGACCTCGATACCGCCCGGGGCTCACGTCTCCGGAGACCGGGGCGGCGTCGGCGGCATCGGTGGCGGCGGAGGCGCCGTACCGTCGCCCGGCGCTCCCGGCGCTCCCGGCGCTCCCGGCGCTCCCGGCGGCCGAGGGGGACGAGGGGGACGAGTGGGCCCAGGGAGTGGTCCCGGGGGAGGAAGGGGCTGCACAGGACCGACCACCGTGGGCGCCTCGTACACGTCGCCCCCCGAAGCCCCCGATCGCCCCCGCCCACCGCTGCCCGGTCCGCCCGCCCTGCCTGGCTCGGTGGGCTCCGCCCAGCCGGGCTGCCGTCGGCCGTCGGAGGGACGGCCGTCTGCCGGAGTGGCGTGCTGTGGGTCTCGCGATCCGCCCGAAGCTGCCGGCCGGGTCCGCCCACCGCCGGGTCCGCCCGGCTCGGTGGGCTCCGCCCCGCCGGACTTCCCCCGGCCGTCCGGAGGGCGGGCGTCCTGCGGATTACGCAGCTCGTCCGGCAGGCGCAGGTAGGGGTTGGTGTGCGGGTTCGGGGGGCGGTGCGGCGTCTTCGGCGCGTAGGGACTTCCCGGCGCGTGGGCCGCAACCTCTGAGGCGTCCCCTGCCACGACGGCCCTGCCACCCCGTGCCAAGGGCGCCGCACGACGGCCGGCGGCTCCGGTCGCGCTCGCCAGCAGGGCGCCGGCGGCGCCCGCGCCGGCCCCCCACACGGCGCCGAGCAGCAGCGCCGTGCCCAGATGCCCGCGCAGCTCCACACCGGCGCCGAACGCGTCGAAGCCGAGTACGGACAAGGACGCGTCCACCGACACCTCCGCCAGCCACGCGAGCAGCGGCAGCGCCAGCGCGGTGGTGATGCCCAGCCGCAGCGCGCACCGCCCCGCGAAGCCGAGAGCGGCCCGGCGCGGGGCCGCCTCCACCTGTGCCCCCACGGGTATCCGTACCGGTGTCCGCACCGCCGTCAGCACCCCCGCCAGCAGCATCGCCAGCGCCGCCGCGACGCTCAGCAGCCACACCCGGCCGTCCAGGTCGGCCAGCCGGGACAGCGTGACCGGCTGGTCGGAGTGCGCGGTCAGCAGCCTGTCCAGCGGGCCCGGCAGAAGCCCGGTCAGTCCGCCGGTCGCCCTGCCGTCCCAGGGGACGAAGAGGCCGATCGGGAGGCCGAGCCACACCCCGTTGGGAGCGCCGAGCAGTGCCGCACCCGCGATACGCCGGGGATGGTCGTCGCCGACCGCCGCGTACGCGGCCGCCGCGAGCCCCGCCACCACGGCGACGACCAGCACCGTGACGAGCGCCGACACGGCCGGCCGCACCACCCGGTGCACGGCGTCCCAGCCGCGCGGCAGCGGCGTGCGGCGCGAGGCGAGGAGCGCGATCAGCAGGACCCCGGCCGACCAGCCGAGTCCGCCCAGCAGGGTCGGCGCCGCGTCGACCGTGAAGCCGACCGCCGCCTTGGCGTCGACGAGCCCGCCGACGCGGTCGGGCAGGAGCCCACCGATGTCCCCCAGATCACCGAGCCCGGGAATGCTCACGCCGCCGGATCCCGCGCCGCCCGGCAGCCTGCCGAGCCCGAGCGAGCCCCCGTCGATCGTGACGACGTCGTGCCCCGCCCACGCCAGCCCGCCCAGCACCGCCACGAACAGCGCCACCACCGCGCCCGCCCGGGCCAGGAGTTCGGCCGGGGCGATCACAACTCCCGCCGCGCGCAAGGACCGTAGGAAGACCCACGACAGCAGCAGCGCCCCGACCAGGCTCACTCCCAATGGCGTGATCTGGAGGGCGGTGTGCGCCTCGGCGCCCTTCAGACCGAACGCGGACACGTCGCCGGACGGTGTGACCGAACCACCCGCCCCGAGGGCCACCACCGCCGCGGTCATCGTTCCGAGCGAACCCGCCGCGTCGGCCCGCAGCAGATGCAGCCCGAGCGCGGCCGTACCCGCCATGCCGACCAACGCCCAGCTCACGGAGGCGATCGCCGACAGCAGCACGTCGAGCCAGGGCACGCGCGCACCGCGCCTCGCGGTCCCGACGCCCGTGGCAGCGCTCATGGCAGACCCCCCGATCCGCGGCGCGGCCCGGCCGCCGCGCATGTCCCCTCGCCTGAAATACCACTCTGCGGCCGGGTTTCAACCCTGTCGGCGAAAAAGCAGTCGAAGCGGACGTACACACTCTTCACAAGGCCCGGCTTTCGGTCAGCGGGCTGAGCCTGGAATAGTTCCCCACGATGTTCGACATCCCTAGACTCCCCGCGACGGGGGCAATTCGGGGGACAACTCAGTGGGGCTTGGAGTGCCGGAACTCGTACTGGAAACCAATGGACGAACCTGGACGCTCGACCCGTCCAGGTCCTACACCCTGGGACGTGATCCGCAGGGGGACATCGTGTTCGACGACGCCAGGGTCTCCTGGCGTCACGCCACGGTCAGCTTCAACGGCAGCAGTTGGGTCATCGAGGACCACGGCAGCACCAACGGCACGTTCGCGCAGGGCCGGCGGATCCACCAGCTGGAGCTCGGTCCCGGCGCGGCCGTCCATCTCGGCAACGCGACCGACGGGCCGGTGCTGAACCTTCTGGGCGCCGCGGCCCCGGCGGCGACGCCGCAGGCCCAGCCCCAGCAGCAGCCGTACGCGGCCCAGGGCGCGAACCCCGGCTGGGCGCAGCAGCAGGCACCGCAGCAGCCCCCGCAGGCCGACTGGCAGCAGCCGCAGCAGACGCCGTCGATCCCGCAGCAGCAGGGCCCCGGCAGCGGCGCGGGGGCGCCACCGGTCTACGGCGACCGCAGCCCGACGACCTTCCACCAGTTCTCGCTCGGCCGCGTGATGCGCATCGGCCGTGCCCTGGAGAACGACCTGGTCGTCTCCGACCTCCAGGTCTCCCGCAACCACGCGGAGTTCCACGCCACGCCCGACGGCCGTTTCGAGATCAGGGACCTCGGCTCGCACAACGGCACGTACGTCAACGGCCACCCGGTTCCCAAGGGCGGCTCGGTGCAGCTCGGCCCGACCGACATCGTCGGCGTCGGCCACTCGACGTTCCGGATCGTCGGCGACCGGCTGGAGGAGTTCGTCGACACCGGTGAGGTGTCCTTCTCCGCCCGCCACCTGACCGTGACGGTCGACGGCGGCAAGCAGATCCTGCGGGACGTCTCCTTCGGCCTCCCGGAGAAGTCGCTGGTCGGAGTCATCGGCCCGTCCGGTTCCGGCAAGTCGACGCTGCTGAACGCGCTCACCGGCTACCGGCCCGCCAACCAGGGCGAGGTCCTCTACGACCACCGGAACCTCTACAAGCAGTTCGCCGAGCTGCGCCGGCGCATCGGCCTGGTCCCGCAGGACGACATCCTGCACAAGGAGCTGGCCGTCAAGAAGGCTCTGACGTACGCGGCCAAGCTGCGCTTCCCGGCCGACACCACGGCGGCCGAACGCGAGGCCCGCATAGACGAGGTGCTGCGCGAGCTGAAGCTGGACGTCCACAAGGACAAGAAGGTCACCTCCCTCTCGGGCGGCCAGCGCAAGCGCGTCTCGGTGGCCCTGGAGCTGCTCACCAAGCCGTCGCTGATCTTCCTGGACGAGCCGACCTCCGGTCTCGACCCGGGCATGGACCGCGACGTCATGCAGCTGCTGCGGGGACTGGCCGACGACGGCCGCACGGTCCTCGTCGTCACCCACTCGGTGGCCGAACTGGCCCTGTGCGACAAGCTCCTGGTGATGGCGCCGGGCGGCGCCGTGGCCTACTTCGGCCCGCCGGAGGAGGCGCTGAACTTCTTCGGCTACGACACCTGGGCCGATGTGTTCTCCGCCTTCGAGAACTACCGCGACTACGACTGGGCGGGCCGCTGGAAGGGCTCGCAGCACTACCAGATGTACGCCGCGGACGTCGACGCCGTCGAGCCGCAGTCCGTACATGCGCCCCTGCCGCAGGCCGTCAAGCCGCCCAAGCCGCAGGGCTGGGGCTCGCAGCTGATGACCCTGATCCGCCGGTACGTGTCGGTGATCGCCTCCGACAAGGGCTTCCTGGCGCTGTCGGTGATCCTGCCGGCGGTGATCGGCGCGGTCAGCCTGCTCATCGACCACAACCGCGGTCTGCTGGTCAACGAGCAGGTCAACCCTAGGACGGGGCTGCACATCCCGAACGGCACGGCGACCACGGTGCTGTTGATCATCGCGGTCGGCGCCTGCTTCGCGGGCGCCGCGAACTCCGTCCGCGAGCTGATCAAGGAACGGGTCATCTACGAGCGGGAACGCGCCACCGGCCTGTCCCGTTCGGCGTACCTGATGTCCAAGGTCGTCGTGCTCGGCGTGGTCACCATGCTGCAGGGCCTGATGGTCGGCCTGATCGGCTTCTCCAGCCGTGAGATCCCCGACCAGGGCCTGATCCTGGGCAGCGCGACGCTGTTCGAGCTGTGCCTGCCGATCATGGCGCTCGGCTTCGCCTCGATGATGTTCGGCCTGGTCATCTCCTCGCTGGTGAAGACCGCCGAGAAGACCATGCCGCTGCTGGTGATGTTCGCCATCGTCCAGGTCGTGTTCACCGGCTGCCTGTTCACGCTGAACGGCACCATCGGCGTCAACGAGTTCTCGTACCTGATGCCGTCGCGCTGGGCGGTGGCCGCCGCCGGTACCACGCTGGACTTCAACAACATCGCCCCGAACACCGACGACCCGACCAGCACCGACCCGCTGTGGGACCACACGGCCTCCGCCTGGGGCCTCGACATGGTCGCGCTGATCGCGCTCGGTGTCGTGTGCGGCTTCCTGGTGGCGCGCTTCCTGCGCCGCCACGAGCCGGAGGTCATGCGCAAGTAACCGCGCCGCGCCACGGCCGAAGGGCGGCACCCCGCAGTGGGGTGCCGCCCTTCGGCATGCTGGTCACAGGGGCCGCGCCGGCCTCAGTACGCGCTGTTGACGTGGTCGATGGAACCGTACCGGTGCGCCGCGTAGTTGGCGGCGGCGGTGATGTTGGCGACCGGGTCGTAGATGTTCTGGGACGTGCCGGGCACGTGGTACGCGTTGAAGGTCGGGGGGATGACCTGGAGCAGGCCCTTGGACGGGATGCCGTTGCGGGCGTTGATGTCCCAGTTGTTGATGGCGTTCGGGTTGCCCGAGGACTCCCGCATGATGTTGCGGTGCAGGCCGCTGTAGGAACCGGGGATGTTGTGCTGCTTCATGACGGCGAGCGCCTGCCGGATCCAGCCGTCCAGGTTGTTGCCGTAGCTGGTGTGCGCGGCGACCATCTGCATGTGCGGGCGGTGGGCGGACCGGTTCGCGGCCTGCTTGGCCGCGTGGGCGGCCTTGGCCCGCTGGGCCGCCTTGGCCTTGTGCAGGGCGGCGGTCACGGCCTGCTGCTTCACGACGGCCTGCCGCTTGGCCGCGATGGCCTGGACCTTCACGCTGTCGCCTGCGAGCTGGTCGGTGACGCTGGCCTTGACGCCCTTGATCGGCTGGGCGCCGAGCTGCACCGGGGCGGCTGCGACGCTGCTCGTCGGCTCGGCATGGCTGGGCGCGGCCGAGAAGGCCACGGCGGCCGCACCGAGGACGGAGACGCCGGCGACGGCGATCCTGCGGGGCTGGGCCAGGGCGCGACTGTGACGACGGAAGTTTGCGGGCATGGCGAAATAGACCTCTTCGAGTAGCTCGGAGGTCGCTCTCCGGACTGCGGGAGGGGGTCCGTCCCACACAAACGCCGCGATCGGAAAACCCGCGGCGTTGAGCGACGAGAGCAATTCTTAGCTGCCGCAAAATCCGCTGGCAAAGGTGTGACGTACGAAGCCGGATAGTGGAGCGGAACGGACAAAACGGGACAGATTGGATCGTCTTTCCCGTTCGAAGTGGGCCCCTGTGTCTCCTATGTCCGTTCGTACGTGACCTGTGCCCTATGGGGGCCCTCACATCGGGAGAGGGGCTTTCTCACCCTTGGTTGCCGCTGCAACGCTCTGGGTGAGTGGGTCGTCCGGCCGGAGCGGTGAGCGTCGCCGCCCCCGACCGGGCCGCCGGACCTAGGTCCAGCGACCGGGGCGCGGCCGTCACAGGGCCGATCCGGTCCGCCACCCCCCGCCGGTACCGTGAGGACATGAGTCAAGGCCCCAGGTCCGGCCTCGCCGCGGTGAGTTCCGCGCTGCTGGCCATGAGCAGGCACCTCGAGGTGCGCGACGTCCTGAAGACGATCGTCGCCTCGGCCCGCGAACTGCTCGACGCGCAGTACGCCGCCCTTGGCGTACCGGACGACCACGGCGGCTTCGCCCAGTTCGTGGTCGACGGGGTCAGCGAGGAGCAGTGGCGGGCCATCGGCCCGCTCCCGCGCCAGCACGGCATCCTCGCCGCGATGCTGCACGAGGCCCGGGCCGAGCGCCTCGCGGACCTGCGCGAGGACCCGCGCTTCGAGGGCTGGCCCGCCGCCCACCCGGAGATGTCCGACTTCATCGGCCTGCCGATCCGCGACGGCGACGAGGTCATCGGCGCACTGTTCCTGGCGAACAAGAACTGCGAGAGGCCCCAGGGCGGCTGCGGCTTCACCGAGGAGGACGAGGAACTGCTCGCCATCCTCGCCCAGCACGCCGCGATCGCCCTCACCAACGCCCGCCTCTACGAACGCAGCCGCGAGCTGACCATCGCCGAGGAGCGCTCGCGCCTCGCCCACGAGCTGCACGACGCGGTCAGCCAGAAACTGTTCTCCCTGCGCCTGACCGCCCAGGCCGCCACCGCCCTCGTCGACCGCGACCCGGCACGCGCGAAGGGCGAGCTGCAGCAGGTGGCCGCGCTCGCCGCCGAGGCCGTCGACGAACTGCGCGCCGCCGTCGTGGAGCTGCGCCCCGCCGCCCTCGACGAGGACGGCCTGGTCGCCACCCTCCGCAACCAGATCCAGGTCCTCGACCGCGCCCACAGCGCGCGCGTCACCTTCACCACCCGCGGCATCCGCGCCCTGCCGGCCGCGCAGGAGGAGGCCATGCTGCGCGTCGCCCAGGAAGCCCTGCACAACGCGCTGCGCCACGCGTGGGCGGACCACGTCGACGTCGCCCTGGACCGCCGCGGCTGCGGTGCCGTCCTGCGGATCACCGACGACGGGGCCGGCTTCGACCCGAAGGCGGTGCGCCGCGCGGGCCGCCACCTCGGCCTGGTCTCCATGCGGGACCGGGCGAGCGGGGTCGGCGGACGGCTGACGGTGGAGTCGGCGCCCGGCAAGGGCACCGCGATCGAGATGGAGGTCCCCGGTGGCTGACGCAATCAAGGTGCTGCTCGTCGACGACCACCAGGTGGTCCGCCGCGGCCTGCGCACCTTCCTGGAGGTGCAGGACGACATCGAGGTCGTCGGCGAGGCCGCGGACGGCGCCGAGGGCGTCGCCCGCGCCGAGGAACTGAGGCCCGACGTCGTCCTCATGGACGTCAAGATGCCCGTCATGGACGGCGTCGAGGCGCTGCGCCGGCTCCGCGAACTCGACAACCCCGCGCGCGTGCTGATCGTCACCAGCTTCACCGAACAGCGCACGGTGGTCCCGGCCCTGCGGGCGGGCGCCGCCGGATACGTCTACAAGGACGTGGACCCCGACGCGCTCGCCGGCGCCATCCGCTCGGTGCACGCCGGGCACATCCTCCTCCAGCCGGAGGTCGCGGGCGCCCTGCTGTCCCAGGAGGAGAGCAGCTCGGGCCAGGGCCGGGGAACGTCGCTGACGGAGCGGGAGCGTGAGGTGCTCGGCCTGATAGCGGACGGCCGCTCGAACCGCGAGATCGCCCGGGCCCTGGTGCTCTCCGAGAAGACCGTCAAGACCCATGTGTCGAACATCCTGATGAAGCTCGACCTGGCGGACCGCACCCAGGCCGCGCTGTGGGCGGTACGCCACGGCCTGAGCGGCTGACCGGACCTGCCCGGGCTCGGGTCCGCGCTCGCCCGGGCTCGTCGGGGGCAGTGCGGAGGGCGGCCCGGAGAGCAGCCCGGAGGGTCCCACTCCGGACTGAGGTTCATACCGTCGTGGGAATGTCCCCCGGACGGCGCAACCTCCGTGCGGGCCGCCCGTTCTCCAGTGCGTGCCGCGACCGGAGGCCTCCCGGCTCCCCCCGGGAGGCCGCCGGTCGCTCCGCGGGCAGCCCGACGCCTCTCACGCCGCCCGTCACCGCGCCCCCTTCTCCCGCTCCTCCAGCACCGAGTTGTACGCCGCGACCTGCGCCCGCCGAGCCGTCCGCTCCACCGGCCGCAGCGCGGCCCCCCGCGCCGCCATCTCGGACGCGCTCACCGCGCCCCCGTGGCCGTTCTCGTACGCCAGCGAGATCAGCAACCCCACCCGCCGCGCCAGCTCCAGCACCCGCACCGCCCGCGCCGGATACCCCGGCGCCAGCACCTCCGGGCCCCGCTCGGCCCGCGCCCGGTACACGTCGATCGCCGCCTCGGCCACCGGCCCCGAACCGGCCACGTCCAGCCGCGACAGCACCGAGGTCGCCTCCCGCAGCGCCTCCGCCAGCTCCCGCTCGGCCTCGCCCAGCGACGGCACGTCGGCCGGCGGCGCCTCTCGCACGGGCAGCACGTGCCACAGCACCTCCGCGTGCACATCGCCCTGGGGTCCCGCCTCGTGCACCTCGGGCACCAGCCCGAAGGCGGCCCCGTGACAGAGCACCGCCTCCCCGGCCTCCAGCGCCCGCGCGTTGAACTCCGGCGGCCCGCTCAGCCCCAGCGGATGCCCCGGCGCGGGCAGCGCCACCAGCAGCGTGCCCACCCCGATCCCGCGCAGCCGCCCCAGCGCCAGCGTGAGCCCCACCGGCCCCGGCTCCCCGGGCAGCCCCACCACCCGGTGGACCGCGTCGTCCCCGACGATGGCGAGCACGGCGTCGTCCGGCGAGACAAGTCCGGACAAGAGGGAGTTTCCCCAAGCGGCGAGGCGTCCAGAGCGCGGTTCCGAGAGCATGCTCCCACCCTAAGGACCGGACCGATGGAACGGGCCGCCCGGCTCGTGGCGTAGATTCGGTGAGGGCTGCGCCCACCGGCGCGGCGGACCCAGCCACAGGCGTACGCGACAGCCGAGACCGGCGGCACACTGCAAGGGGAGACAACGCGCTCATGAGCGATGTTCTGGAGCTTCAGGACGTATCCGTGGTCCGTGAGGGCCGGGCTCTCGTGGACCAGGTCTCCTGGTCGGTCAAGGAGGGTGAGCGCTGGGTCATCCTCGGCCCCAACGGCGCCGGCAAGACCACCCTGCTCAACGTCGCCTCCACCTACCTCTTCCCGAGCAGCGGCACCGCCACCGTCCTCGGCGAGACCCTCGGCAGGCCCGGCACCGACGTCTTCGAGCTGCGCCCCCGCGTCGGCGTGGCCGGCATCGCCCTGGCCGAGAAGCTCCCCAAGAGCCAGACCGTGCTCCAGACCGTGCTGACCGCCGCCTACGGCATGACCGCCGCCTGGCAGGAGGAGTACGAGGACATCGACGAGCAGCGCGCCCGCGCCTTCCTCGACCGCCTCGGCATGAGCGAATACCTGGACCGCAAGTTCGGCACCCTCTCCGAGGGCGAGCGCAAGCGCACCCTGATCGCCCGCGCCCTGATGACCGACCCCGAGCTGCTCCTGCTCGACGAGCCCGCCGCCGGCCTCGACCTCGGCGGCCGCGAGGACCTGGTCCGCCGCCTCGGCCGGCTCGCCCGGGACCCGATCGCCCCCTCGATGATCATGGTCACCCACCATGTCGAGGAGATCGCCCCCGGCTTCACCCACGTTCTGATGATCCGCCAGGGCAAGGTCCTCGCCGCCGGCCCGCTGGAGCTCGAACTCACCTCCCGCAACCTCTCCTTGTGCTTCGGCCTCCCGCTTGTCGTCGAACAGGCCGGTGACCGCTGGACCGCCAAGGGACTGCCGCTGTCCTGAACCCGTCCCGCACCCTGTCCGCCGTCACCGTCCGCGGCCTAACATGACCATGTGAACAACATCGACGCATGGGTGTGGTGGCTGGTCGGCGCGGCGGCGCTCGGAATCCCGCTCGTGGTGACCGCGATGCCGGAGTTCGGCATGTTCGCGGTGGGCGCGGTGGTCGCCGCGGTGGTCGCGGGCTTCGGCTTCGGTGTCGTCGTCCAGGTGCTCACCTTCGTCGTCGTCTCGGTCGCCCTCATCGCCGTCGTCCGGCCCATCGCGGCCCGGCACGGCAAGCAGCGTCCCGAACTGGCCACAGGAGTGGACGCGTTGAAGGGCAAGCAGGCCGTCGTGCTGGAACGCGTCGACGGCGCCGGCGGCCGTATCAAGCTCGCCGGGGAGATCTGGTCGGCCCGCGCGCTCGACACGGACCACGTCTACGAAGCCGGCGAACAGGTCGACGTCGTGGACATCGAGGGCGCCACCGCCGTCGTCATGTGACCTCGCACCAAAGACAACTACGCAAGTGGACGGAACCGGCCACGAGTTGGGCAACGGTCTGTCAGACTCGACCAGCAAGATCTTCGACAACCGTAAGATCTTCCGAAAGAGCCGAGGCGGAGAAGGGTACGGGCAGCAACGATGGCACCGGTCATCATCGTCCTGATCATTCTGGTGGTGTTGGTCTTCATCGCCCTGATCAAGACGATCCAGGTCATCCCACAGGCGAGCGCCGCCATCGTCGAGCGCTTCGGCCGCTACACACGGACACTGAACGCGGGCCTCAACATCGTCGTCCCGTTCATCGACACCATCCGCAACCGCATCGACCTGCGCGAACAGGTCGTCCCGTTCCCACCGCAGCCGGTGATCACCCAGGACAACCTGGTCGTGAACATCGACACGGTCATCTACTACCAGGTGACCGACGCCCGCGCCGCCACCTACGAGGTCGCCAGCTACATCCAGGCCATCGAGCAGCTCACGGTCACCACCCTGCGCAACATCATCGGTGGCATGGACCTGGAGCGCACCCTGACCTCCCGTGAGGAGATCAACGCGGCCCTGCGCGGCGTCCTCGACGAGGCCACCGGCAAGTGGGGCATCCGCGTCAACCGCGTCGAGCTGAAGGCCATCGAACCGCCCACCTCCATCCAGGACTCGATGGAGAAGCAGATGCGCGCCGACCGTGACAAGCGCGCCGCGATCCTCCAGGCCGAAGGTGTCCGGCAGTCCGAGATCCTGCGCGCCGAGGGTGAGAAGCAGTCCGCGATTCTGCGCGCCGAAGGTGAGGCCAAGGCCGCCGCCCTGCGCGCCGAGGGCGAGGCCCAGGCCATCCGTACGGTCTTCGAGTCCATCCACGCCGGAGACCCGGACCAGAAGCTGCTCTCCTACCAGTACCTCCAGATGCTCCCGAAGATCGCCGAGGGCGACGCCAACAAGCTCTGGATCGTGCCCAGCGAGATCGGCGACGCCCTCAAGGGCCTGTCCGGAGCCATCGGCGGCTTCGGCTCCATCGGCGGCGCCCCGGGCGGCGGCAACGCCCCCGCGGCCACCGAGCGCCGCGAGAAGCCGTCCATCGACTGACCCGCCAGTCCGCCATGGCAGTGGGGG